>WGFD01000276.1 GCA_015492395.1 Deltaproteobacteria bacterium
ATTTCCGATACTACGCCATAGCGGACGGGCTTATGAGCATATTCCAGAGACATCCCGGCAGGATATACATCCAGTCACGGCCGGATAATGCACAAGCACAGTTTGTGCTCTTTACAGAATCACCCCCTTGAAAATTGGGGGAACTTCAGGGATGAAATTAGGTTGACATGGACTGTGCAAAGTGCTATTTTTACGTAAGATATCGATGTTTCAAGGGGCTGTAGCTCAGCTGGGAGAGCGTTTGGCTGGCAGCCAAAAGGTCAGGGGTTCGATCCCCCTCAGCTCCACCAATAAAATCAAAGGGTTAACCGATGTGTGTTAACCCTTTTCTTCCAGGAGGCGCACAGTCTCTCCAGTCAAAAGGCCCTTCTTATGTGCAGCAGCTTTTCAGCAGCAACGGAACCATGATAAGCAAAGTAATCGAAACAAATGCCGATGCCACCACGTGCCGGCATGATTCCCCCTGCTGAGATCACCGCTCCTGCTGAAACCCCGACAGAAAATGCCGGCAAGTCTGCTTTTTCACTTTTCTCGGAGTAGGAGGTGGAAAGCGCGGAAGTTGCCTGTTGCGGCTCCTTCTTATGATCTACTGCTTTTTTTACGGTTGAGAGTGAATGCAACGAAGCGGAAAACCATATGGGATCTCCACATTAAAAGGAGTGGGAATGGTTTGCAGGGAGATGGGAGGGGGGCTGTTCATAAGTGGGCAGAATATCACCGTCAGTCATATCCACAGACGCGGTTCCGGCCATCCTTCTTGGCCTTGTAAAGGTGTTCGTCTGCCACACCGATGAGTTTTGATGGATTTTGGCCATCGTCCGGGAAGGTCGCTATACCGCCGCTTATCGTGATCTTCTTCTTGATCACATGTTGCCTGTCTATCTCCTCCTGGATCCTTTTGGCAAATAGCAGCGCGGTATCCTTCTGCATCTCCGGGACTATCACACAGAACTCCTCCCCCCGAAACGGCAAACTGTATCGGTAGTCCTTGCCGTCTTGACCAGGATCTTGGCCAGGCTCTTTAGTACCCTGTTGCCCTCCAGGTGCCCGAATTCATCGTTGTGGTCCTTGAAGTGGTCTATATCCAGCATTATGATGGATAGAGGGCGTCCGTATCTGATGGCTCTCTGGACCTCTTTATGGAGCTGCTCCATGAGATAGCGATGGTTGTAAAGACCGGTAAGACCATCCGTGATACTCAATACACGCATCTCTTCTATGGACTTCACCCGCTCCACAGTAAGGGCTGCATAGATTGTGAGGAGTGAAAAGAGGGATATCTCTTCGGCGGCAAACTCCCGCTTTTTGAAGTCATCCACATATAGAACACCTATGATCCTCCCTTCTATGGTAAGAGGCGCCGCCAGGATGGCCTTGACACCCTCTTTCACCATCAGTGGATTTGGGTTGGGATATAGGCTCAGATCTGAGATGGCGATGGGGGCCTTTTGGTTCAGGATATGGCTGGTAAGGCCTCCCTTGCGCAACTCCCATCTCTCCACATTGGTAAACTCCCGGCTAAACCCCTTCGATGCTACCAACTCCATGTCCTCTATCTTCTCGTTGAATATGGCTATGGAACCGGCCGGCGTATTCGTCAGTTTAGTGGCATAGCTGATAATCGCGTGGCCGGCATCCTTCATGCTGTCTATGTTTTCTATGACCAGGCCTAGATGGTAGAGTGTTTCGTGTTCCTTCAGTATCCGCTCTCTCTCCTCGTACCGTTTTTTCCTTTCCTCGACTAATTGCCACATAAGCCTTGCCGGGAGGCCGTCTACAAGCTCAGTTTTGGGAGATTTTATCTTTCTGAGATCCTCTCCCACCTCCTTTGAGCCGGTCACATTAATGATGATGTCGACATCCTCCCTCTTGGGTATCTCTATATAACTCTCGGCTACAGGCAGATTCAGTTTGTGGGCAATCCTTATACCCGGTGCGGACTTATCCATATCTGTGACACCAACAACCTTGATGAAGGGGTCATCCTTGAATATATCGAGTATCGCACTACCCCCATGGCCGCAACCGACAATGAATACCCTTATCTTTTGATCGTCCGCCACTATCGTTGCCCATCCGTAATGTACTTTTTTGGATATGCCACTTGTTTCCTTCCAGCGTTATGCGTTAAACACCTGGATAAGATGAGATGAAGAAGATACGGGTAATATGCGGTTACTCTCTATCTCGTTTCCTGGAATCTATACCTCGTGTGAACGGCAGAGGGTATCAAGAGCTTCAGTGTGAGATATTACATGGTCTGTACCGGCTTGTGTTTGCCTCAACACCTTATTGCTTTAACCTCTCAAGGTATTTTTTCTCTGAAGTATCCACTCTGATAACCTCACCCGCCTCTATAAAGGACGGTACATTGACTGTTAAGCCACCTTCAAGGGTTGCCGGCTTCAGGGAAGATGTGGCCGTTGCCCCCTTTATATTCGGAGCGGTCTCTACCACTTTGAGTGCTATCGCTGGAGGTGGTTCAAGGCCGACAGGAGTTCCTTCGTATAAGTCTATCTTGAATTTGGTGTTCGGTTGGAGGAAAAAGGTATTCTCCCCAAGATCATCTTCCGATAGCGAGATCTGCTCATAGCTCTCTGTGTCCATAAACCAATACTCTCCATCGGTGTTATACAGATATTCCATCTCACGCTGTTCAAGGTAGGCCCTTTCGACCTTTTCATCAGAGCGGAAACGGTTTTCCATGGTGGCCCCAGTCTTAAGATTCTTCAGTTTTGCATGGACCATTCCACGGCCTTTACCTGGTG
>WGFD01000277.1 GCA_015492395.1 Deltaproteobacteria bacterium
AGTCGAAGTTGTGTGGCTTGGTTATGCATAAAAAACCATCTGCGTTGTCATTGTAGCTCATCATTACGGCGTGCGTCGGAGTATGTTTTATGTATCAGGACTCGCGTTCCTTGCATTCCGGTTTTTTGCGTAAGGTCCCTGGGTTGACTTTTTACAGATGTACAAGTATTTGCTCGCTTGTTACTTTTTACATAAATATAACACAAATATAATGATTGTACCAATAGTTATAACTGTAACAGGTGTGGTCGACTCTTGGGAGTGAGTTTAAGAGTCGTTTAATATGTGTGCCGGAAACGAAACGAAGGATCATCTAAGAAACAGTATGCCAATGATGGTCGGCAAGACGCCGGAACGGGCAAGGCTCCATAACTCCACCCCAGGATTGCGGTCTATGGATAAATGCACGATGAAGACTAGCTGCGTGTGGCCAGGTTATAGAAGATATCCGCTCCTGAAAATCTCGCCGCTCTTCCCAGTTCTTCCTCTATTCTTAGGATCTGATTGTACTTAGCCATGCGGTCCGTTCTGGATGCCGAACCTGTCTTTATCTGTCCGGCGTTTACAGCAACGGCTATGTCCGCGATGGTGGTATCTTCGGTCTCTCCGCTCCTGTGGGATATCACCGTGGTATAGCCGCCCTTCTTGGCCATCTCAATCGCATCCAATGTCTCTGAGAGGGTTCCTATCTGGTTAACCTTTATCAGGATGGAGTTGGCGATTCCTCTCTTTATCCCGTCAGCCAATATCGTTACGTTTGTAACAAAAAGGTCGTCGCCTACGAGTTGGATCTTGTCACCCAATCTTTCCGTCAAGATACTCCATCCTTCCCAATCGTTTTCGGAAAGCCCATCCTCAATGGATGCGATAGGATAGTCATTCACCAGCCCTTCATAGTAGTCCACCATCTTGTCGGCGGTCAGGCTTTTACCTTCGAAGGAATATGTGCCCTTCTTATAAAATTCACTTGAGGCGGCATCCAGGGCGAGGAGTACGTCCTTGCCGGGCTTATATCCGGTTTCTTTTATGGCCTTGAGTATCATCTCTATGGCTTCCCTGTTTGATCCAAGGCTGGGGGCCACGCCGCCCTCATCGCCGACTGCGGTATTTAACCCGCGCTTCTTCAGGACGGCCTTGAGGCGGTGAAATATCTCTACCCCCATCCTCAGAGAGTCCCTGAAGGAATCGGCCCCGACAGGCATTATCATAAACTCTTGGATGTCAAGGTTATTATCGGCGTGTTCTCCCCCGTTGATTACGTTCATCATAGGTACCGGAAGTGTGGCAGCATTAGTTCCGCCTACATAACGGTAGAGTGGCATGATACAGGCATCGGCTGCGGCCTTTGCCACCGCAATGGAGACGGCAAGTATCGCGTTTGCCCCCAGCCTTCTCTTGTTTTCAGTTCCATCCATCTCAATGAGGAGGTTGTCAATAAGTCTCTGCTCAACGGCGTCAAAGCCGATCAGCTCCGGGCCGATCTTCTCCTCTATATTCTTAACCGCCTTTAGGACACCTCTGCCGAGATACCGTCTTTTATTGCCGTCCCTCAACTCTATGGCCTCCCTTTTTCCAGTTGAAGCGCCGGATGGCACGGCCGCCCTCCCCATAAAACCACCTTCCAATATTACTTCAGCCTCTACAGTAGGGTTTCCCCTGGAATCGAGTATCTCCCTTGCTGATATATTGATAATGCCGGTCATGATCCCTCCAATCTCTCTATGCAGTATTATCTCACGGTTCCCGCCATAGCGGGAGAATCGGATATCTTGTAAGTCTTGTCTCAGCCGCAATCACATGTCGATAAAAGGGTTTTTTATCATAATCGCCGCCTTCCGGCTGGCGCCCACCGAGATCATAATAACATTTACACCGACCAACTCTTCGATACGGCCTATATATGCCTTGGCGTTCTGTGGGAGCTCATCGAATGTGGTTATTCCCTTTGTATCGGTTTTCCAGCCATCCATGAACTCGTATATGGGTTCGCAATCGCCGAGAATAAAGTTGTCCGAAGGGAAGATTTCCAGCCTGCCGCCATTATACTCATAAGCGGTACAGATCGGGATCTTGTCCAGTTCATCTAAAACATCCAGTTTTGTCAGGACAAGCCCCTCTATGCCGTTAACCTTAACTGCGTATCTTGCGGCCACACTGTCGAACCAGCCGCATCGCCTCGGCCTGCCTGTTGTCGCACCGAACTCCCCACCCTGCTCTCGTAACCTATCCCCTTCCTCACCCATGCCTTCAGTTGGAAAAGGTCCTTCTCCGACCCTTGTCAGATACGCCTTGGCTATCCCTACCACTGTATCTATCTTTGTTGGGCCTATTCCGCTCCCTGTTGCGGCTTCGCCGGCAACCGCGTTACTCGACGTTACATAGGGGTACGTACCGTGGTCAATGTCCAGAAGCGTTCCCTGTGCGCCCTCAAAGAGTATGTTCTTACCTTCGTCTATCGCATTATTCAGGAAAGTGGAGGTATCTGTAATGTAGCTCTTAAGCCTTTCCGCATATTCGGTATATTTATAGTAGATCTCATGTACCTCAAATCCATGGTCGTGGTAGATATTTTTTAGTATGTGGTTTTTTTCTATAAGGTTTGTCTTGATCTTCTGCCTTAATACCTCTTCATTAAGGAGATCTTTGCAGCGTAATCCGTTCCTGGCGACCTTGTCTTCATAGGCAGGCCCAATGCCTCTTCCTGTGGTGCCTATCTTCAGATTGCCCTTTACCCGCTCTTTCAGGAGATCGAGTTTTTTGTGGTACGGCATTATCAGGTGTGCCTCATTGCTTATCAATAAGTGGGAGTCGTCCCGCAGATATCCGCTCTTCTTCAGTGTATCAATCTCTTCAATGAGTACCAGTGGATCCAGGACGGTACCGTTCCCTATCACGCAGATCTTGTTGCCATGTAGTATGCCGGAGGGGATCAGGTGGAGGATAAACTTCCCGTGGTCAATTATGACGGTATGCCCGGCGTTATTCCCACCCTGGTACCGTACTACTATATCCGTGTGTTCCGAAAGTATGTCAACTACCTTGCCTTTACCTTCATCGCCCCATTGCACGCCGACTATGACTACGTTTTTGGCCATCGGTTAAAGGTCTCCTTCCATAGCGGTGATGAGGTTCTCCAGATCAAATGCGAAACCTGTCGCGCTGCAATTGTAACCGTAACGGGCCACAAGGTTGTCATACCTGCCTCCATTCAGTATGGCCTTGCCGATCCCCTGCGCAAAGCCCTCGAAGATGATGCCGGTATAGTAGTCGAACCCGCGCAGCTCCCCCAAGTCTATAGTAATATAATCCTTTAATCCTTCATTGTCTATAATATTCAGGACTCCCCTCAGGTGGTCTATCTTGTCCCTTGCACCCTCCTGCCATACCATGCCTCCGGCCTTCTTCAGAACCTCGTCCTTCCCGAATAGTGAGGGGATGGCCATGATGCATCTCTTCGTCCTGCTATCGATCCTCTTTCCAAGTGCCCTGAGGATGCGTTCAAGGGCGGAGACGTCCTTTAAAGCTATCGTTTTTTTTATAGCATACAGTTCGCTCGCATCCAGCGGCAAGCCTTCGATGATGGTTTTTATGAACCCTACATCACCGATGTCGATCTTAAAGTCCTTGAAACCCAAGGCGTTCAGGATCTCAATGGCCACAATGATTATCTCTGCGTCGGCCGTCCGGGAAGGTTTCCTGGTCAGGTATTCCCCCCCGATCTGCAATACCTCTCTGTAAGTGCCGTTCCTCGGGTCCTGGAGGCGGATGACGCTTTCGTTATAACAGAGTTTTAAAGGCAAGGTCATATCAAACATCTTTGTGGCGACCACCCTTGCGATCTGTGGAGTGATGTCGGGTCGTACCGCCACGACCTTGCCCGTATGAGGATCGATGAATTTAAAGACTTTATCCTTCAATCCGCTGTCAAGGCCGAGAGAAAGGGTGTCCAGATACTCGATGAATGGCGTGATGATCCTCCTGAAGCCGTGCTGCCTAAAGATTGCGAGTATGGTGCACTCGGCGCTATCTATCTTTGCAGCTTCTTCGGGAAGGATGTCCTTGACACCTTGAGGAAGCGATATGTTTGGTTTCTTCGGCATAAGGTGGCTGGTTGACGGCAGTGAGGATAGACCCGGTCCGGCGTGTCATTGTGTCTGGACAGTGAATATTCCCGCTTCCTTATAGCTTTACAACCTTTGCAGAGATGACATATGGTAGTTCCAAGAGTTTTGACAACATGTCATCCGATAGCTGTGTGTCGATGTTCCATAGGGAGACCGCTTCTCCACCTATCGCCTCCCTGCCGAGATGCAGTCTCGCAATATTCACATTGTTGTCACCTAGGAGTGTGCCGACATTTCCGATGACACCGGGCTTATCCGCATTGTGCAGGATCAGGAGATACCCTTCGGGTACGGCATCCAGGAAAAATTTGTCTATCCTTACGATTCTGGGATCCTTCTTTCCAAACAGGGCCCCTTCTATAAGGTTCTCCCCCTCCTTCGTTTTGACCTTGATAGCTATACTGCTGGCAAAGTCTATAGACCTGGAACTCTTGGTTTCAACTACCTTTATCCCTCTCTCCTTGGCGATTATCGGAGCGTTAACGAAGTTTACCGGCTGGTCCATGAGTTCGCCCAGCAGGCCTTTAAGCGTTGCCACGGTTATAGGTGTTATATCATAATCTATAACATCACCATTGTACTCAATGACAACTTCATCGATACCCCCTCTAAGTATCTGACCCTGAAAACTGCCCAGTCTCTCCGCCATTGAAATGTACGGTTCGAGATTTGTGAGGAGTTCGGCAGGCAGTGACGGTACATTGACGGCGTTCCTTATCATGCCCTTGGTAAGATAATCCCCTATCTGATTGGCGATAGCTATGGCTACATTCTCCTGTGCTTCGAAGGTGGAAGCGCCGAGATGAGGTGTAAGTATCACCTCTTCGAGCTTTAGGAGTGGACTGTCCGGAGGCAGCGGTTCCTTTTCGAATACGTCCAGAGCAGCGCCTGCAACTATCTTCGATTCAATGGCCTCCACCAGATCGGCCTCATTAACTATTCCGCCCCTGGCACAGTTGATTATCATCACACCCTTTTTCATCTTTGAAAACGCATCCGAGTTGACTATATTCCTTGTATCATTTGTAAGTGGCGCGTGTATGGATATAAAGTCGCTTCTTCCGTAAAGCTCATCGAGTGAAACTAGTTCCACCCCGATCCTCTGTGCCGATTCCTCGTTAAGGTACGGATCATAGGCCAGAACATTCATCTTTAATCCAATGGCCCTGTCGGCGACGATACTGCCGATGTTTCCGACCCCCAAGATGCCCAAGGTCTTGTTTAATAGCTCCGTGCCCTGGAACTTGCCCTTGTTCCACTCCCCCCTGCGCATCGAAGCTGTGGCCTGGGGTATCTTTCTGGCAAGAGACAACATCATAGAGACAGCGTGTTCTGCAGTCGTTATTGTATTTCCACCAGGGGTGTTCATCACGACGATGCCACGCTTTGTTGCAGCCTGTGTGTCGATATTGTCTATACCCGTACCCGCTCTCCCGACAACCTTGAGGTCGGTCGCGGCATTTATGATTTCTTCGGTTACCTTTGTGGCACTCCTCACCACGAGACCATGGTAGTCCCTGATCATACCCTTTAGTTCTTCAGGGGTGAGCTTGGTTTTGACGTCTACTTCGATGTCAGGAAAGCCTTCGAGTATCTCCTCGCAACGTTTAGAAAGATTGTCACTTATCAGTACCTTCATCTATTCCTCCAAAGACCGGGCGGTATTAATGCCTATTCATACCCCTCTAACAGGATTGCCTGGGCGGCATTGGCTCCCTTGCCGAACTCCAGACTGTACCCGAATTTGCTGAGCGCCATCTCCACCGCAGATATGGCGACAACAATGTCAAAGGTGTCTACGTACCCCATATGTGATATCCTGAATATCTTGCCTTTCAGATGATCCTGGCCTCCGGCTATTGTTACTCCCATGGTGTCCCTCAGGTATTTTACCAACTTTCCTCCATCGACACCTTCAGGCACATATACGCCCGTTGCCGCGTTGCTTGGATTCCCGGGGGCGAGCAACTTAAGGCCGATCGCCTCCATGGCCGCCTTTGTGGCCCCGGCCAAGCGCTCATTTCTGGCATATATCCTTTCAATCCCTTCTTCTTTTACCATCGCCAGCACCTCCCGCAAGCCTATTATCAGCGATACTGCGGGTGTATATGCCGTGGTGTTATTGGCCAGATTCTTCCTCTCCTTTTTAAAATCGAAATAAAACCTCCGGCACTTTGCCGTTTCAGTGAACTTCCATGCCTTTTCGCTCAGTGCCGCGAAAGCGAGTCCCGGTGGGAGCATGAAGGCCTTCTGTGATCCGGACAGCAGCACATCGATTCCCCATTCATCCATCGGTACGGGGAATACGCCCACGGCCGTTATCCCGTCCACTATCAACAGGCAGTCTTGGCGGATCTTCGTTAACGCAGCCAGTTCCTTTACCGGATGGGCCACGGTGGTTGAAGTCTCGCTTGCCTGGACCATTACCGCCTTTACCTGCGGATTCGCGTCGAGCACCTTTCTGACTTCGTCAGGGTCTACCGCCTTGCCCCATTCGACATTGATCCAATGGACCTTAAGGCCATAGGCATCGGAGATCTTTCCCCACCTTTCACCGAACTTGCCGCCGTTGATAACGATCACCTCATCTCCGGGCGAGAGGAGGTTTGAGATGGAACCTTCCATTGCACCCGTTCCTGATGAAGCGAGGATGAGAACATCCTCCTTGGTCTGGAAAAGATATTTCAACCCTTCTTTCGCTTCGGCAAATATGTCCGAGAATTGTGGTGTTCTGTGGTGGATCATAGGTTGAGCCATTGCCAAAAGCACCCTCTCCGGCACCGGCGTCGGACCTGGCGCTAAAAGAAAACCCTTCTTCATAAGTACGACCCCTCCTGTATTTTATCTAAGGGATAGTCCGGACTTTACCACTTGCCCTACTGTGGTCTGTAAAGCTGGAACGGACTCCCGACTCTCCCCGAATTTAAAGTGAAACCGCACACAACGCCATAGACATATTCACGTACGGAGTGTCAAAACGATGGAACGGCACTGCTGAAGATGAGAAGTAGGCATACCCACCGGTACGCCACAACGGCCAAGCCGAGTATCAGCACAGGTGCACGCAGCGTTATGACTCTGTAGTATTGATGTCCGGATTATCTACAGGATACGGACACCAACCAGACAGCTTTCCCGTAATAGTGAAATAAAGACCGCCTTTTACTGAAAAAATAGGGAATACTATTAGCAAAGTAAGGCTTGAAATGTCAAGGGGAAATGTGAAGCTGAAGTTCCCCCAATTTTCAAGGGGGTGATTCTGTAAAGAGCACAAACTGTGCTTGTGCATTA
>WGFD01000278.1 GCA_015492395.1 Deltaproteobacteria bacterium
AGGGCATACGGACTAAGAGACGAAGAGTACCTTCGGCTGAAAATCCTTACGTGCATGCTCAAGGAGATATAAAATGACCCACACTCTTATGCGAAGAGCCAATAACCAAATAAACTACTCTTTCTTCTTTTCTATCAGTATGTTATGCTTCCTTTATGTGTATTTCTACCCACTCACTTCCACGATGAGCCATATTTCCTTATCGCTGGATTTGGGGTCAAGTTTTCTAACAGGACACTGTACGAGAAATACAGCCTGTACAGAGTGCCTACAACAGCGGCTTGGGCGAGGGCGCATGCCCTGCGGT
The DNA here is from genome assembly GCA_015492395.1 of Deltaproteobacteria bacterium. Lineage (GTDB taxonomy): Bacteria > Desulfobacterota > GWC2-55-46 > S146-70 > S146-70 > S146-70. Next base: position 308 of record WGFD01000278.1, read on the forward strand.
GAAGAACATCGGAAAGCCGTGTGCGGGAGAACCGCACGCACGGTTTGATGAGGAAGGGCTGGAAATGGCGACTATGGTAGGGCTATTTAGACACCGTCAGACGAAAGGGACGGAAACAGATAAGCAAGACCTACGGTGGCAGTGACCTGCCCTCTACTCTACTAAATGACATACTATAATATTTTGACTCGATATTCACCCATCCTTTCGGACAGGTGATATGGGTTCATCGGAAGGCCCGTGTTCAGTTGCTCTTGCTGTGATAGGAAGGTTCACGGTGCCGCCAGGTGGCCGGGCAGGCATTCCCTGTAGCATGCTGCAAGGAGCTTCAAAGTCGCTGGAATCTTTATCGCCTGGCTTTTTTATACACCTGCCTCGATGAGGTGCAGGTTGTCCGGTAATCAAGAGGGTGGTGGATTATGACTTTACATTGCTATCGCCAGGACGCCTTGTTTAAGGATTGTAAGATCTCTCTTTCCGTTGGAGGCGGTCAGGGTCGGTTCGAATAGAACGAAGTCCTGGTGAAAGGGTGTCCTGATGCTCCCGCCGAAGTTGGAGTTGTCGCCAAGGGCGATATGGACCGTTCCAAGTATCTTCTCGGCCTCCAGTATATTGTCGGGCCTTTTAGCCATGTCATTCGTGCCGATACCCAGTTCGGCGATATTCCGGAAGTTTATGTCTTCATCCAACTTAGTCCGGAGTTGCAGGGCGTATGGGTCGCTTCCGGTAACATCTTTAACCAGACCTTCCTCTATTGCCAGTGTCACCGGTGAGTGGAGCCTGTGTGTCGGCGCCCAGTTTAGAACAAGGACGCCTTCGCTGGTGCCTTCAAGGGGGGCAAGGTAGACCTCTCCGGCAGGCAGGTTTCCGAACGAGCCGGATTCCGCCAGTATCCCCGTATCCGCCAGTACGCGTCTGCCCGCTATGGATATGTGTATACTGGTACCGTTTGGGGATTCAATCCGGATGTCGGTCATGCCGGATATCAGTGATGCCACCAGATTCGTCCTTTCGGACTGTCTATTCCAGTCAACCGCCATCGGCCCGTAGAACATCTCTTCATCGAAGAGCGGCATACTGGCATACCTTGTGCCGCAGAGATTGAGCAACTTTCTGAAGTTTGTATGGCTGGTGGAGAAGTTCGTAAGCGCGATAACCGCATCCACGACTTCATCCTTGCCGTCCACTGCAATCCTTTCGACTTTGGTGATAAGGTCCGTGTCTCCATCCTTTTTAAGGATCTTCTGCAGGAGACCCTGATCTGTCAGCCTGCCGGTCACGGTTGAGCCGAATGCAGCCTCCCATACCTCTTGGGGAGGTTCCACGCCGTGCTCTTTCAGAGAGGGATAGGCCAGAAAGATGGTGTCACAGAACTCCCTGCCGATGTCAGCCACCTGTCGTGCGAGGGCGGTGAGTCTTCCGCTTACTTCCTTGTCGTTGTTTGAAGCACTCCCGTGTGACGGGACCGTATCTGTAATGACCAGGACCCTTTCTGTCCTCGTGACGCGGAGATTGGTGGTGTAGATCTCTCTTATGGGGTTGATTATCTCTTTACGCATTTGGATATCTTCCTAAGGAGCGCTATGTTTTCCGTATGTCCCGTCATGTATCCGGAGACAGCGCCTCTTATGGGCCTTCCCAAGAGGTAGAGATCGCCCAGGATATCCAGAACCTTGTGACGGGCGAACTCGTTTGTAAATCTTAGGGCGGTGTTTATTATCTTTTCGTCGTCGACAAGGATAACATTGCTCAGTCGCCCTCCTTTCGCTAGGCCCATCTCTTCAAGGCGTTCATAGTCTTTGAGAAATCCGTAGGTTCTCGCGGGTGCTATCTCCTGCTTGAACACCTCCGGGCTATCTATGTCAACCCTGATCTCCTGTTTCCCGATAGGTGGAGGGTACTCCATGGAGTAGTATACCGTCAGGTCTTGTGAAGGAGCTATGGCTATGTATCGTCCGTCTGTGTCACCGATTAGGTATTCGTTATCTATGACTATCTCTCCCGTGGCTTTGTCCTGTACGTCGATGCCGCTGTCTTCAAGCATCCGGCAGAATGTAGTCGCCGAACCGTCAAGGATAGGGAGCTCTCCGCCGGTTTTGATCAAGAGGTTCGTTATCCTGTATATGTG
>WGFD01000279.1 GCA_015492395.1 Deltaproteobacteria bacterium
GTGGGAGGAAAGGGGCCTGTACCGGTAAATATCCGCGTGATAGCCACCACAAACCGTGATCTGCGAAAGGAGGTCGCGGAAGGCCGATTCAGGGAGGATCTCTTCTATCGTTTAAATGTATTTCCCATAGTTATTCCGCCACTAAGGGAGAGGCGGGACGACATAGCTCCGCTGGCGAAGTATTTCTTGAAGATATTCTGCGAGCGTGATGGAAAACATATAAGTGGCATTAGCGAAGAGGCGATGGAGCTCCTGCAGGCGCATGATTGGAAGGGGAATGTGCGGGAACTTGAGAACGTAATGGAGAGGGGGACCCTTATTGGCCGTGGTGAAGAGCTGAGACCGGATGATCTCTTCTATGGGGGGGATATCCGTATCTCAAGGGAGTCTGTTAATGAACTGCGACATGGTGGGACCTTGAAGGATATGGAGAGAAAGCTTATTTTCAAGGCACTTAAGGATACAGGTGGTAATAAGACCAAGGCTGCGAAGGTGCTGGGTGTCAGCATACGAACACTGAGAAATAAGTTGAAGGAATACAGCGATGAGGAAAGTATTGCCCTGTAAGGTTGGAATGATCATAGCGGAAGGGAGGCGAATATATATTGCCTCAGAGATGCCAGTGGTTTGTTAAGGATGGTCTGTATGACCTAACTCCTGGGAATACAGGTGAAAAATCTTATAGACAGCCTTAGGGGTGTGGACATGTGGTTGTGGTGGCCAAGGAATGTTTGGAATGGCATGACTTTTGCTTGTTATGGAGATTAGCCGGCTGGGAGGTATGTGATGGTAAGAGGGATATTCGGCGGCGTTATTCCGACGCTTGAAAGGATACTGGACATAAGGTCTTACCGGCACAGGGTGCTTGCGTCCAATATAGCCAATGAAGAGACACCTGGTTACAAGGCACGGGATGTTGACTTCCAAAAGGAGCTGAATAGAGAGGTGAGCGGCATGGTCAGGCAGACAGTTACAAATAGGAGGCACCTTTCCGGTACCGGAGGCCCCGGCGCAGATATGGAGGTTATTACAAGGCGGAGTCCGGATATTTCCGGGGACAACAACTCTGTAAACCTTGAAAAAGAGATGGTAAGGCTCACAGAGAACGCAAAGAAGTACAGTGCGACTGCTACGATTCTGGGCAAGAAGTTCCAGATGCTTCGTGAAGCTATTAAGGAAGGGAGGTAGATATGTTTTCCAGTTTTGCCGTAAGCGCATCAGGCATGGCCGCTCAGAGAATCAGGATTAATACCATTGCGAGCAACCTTGCCAATGTCAACACGACAAGGGGGGCGGGTGGTCAGCCATACAGGAGAAGGGACGTCGTCTTTAGCGCCGATCCTGTCTTCTCAAACCTTTCAGGCAGCGGGATCTCCGGAACGGGCCCAGGCGACGGTGTCATCCCGGTCAAGGTGATCGGGATCATAGAGGATAGCCGGCCGTTTAAGAGGGTGTATGAGCCTGGCCACCCTGATGCGGACAGCGACGGCTACTTACTGCTTCCTAACGTAAACCCGTTGGAGGAAATGGTAAACATGATGTCGGCAATGAGGGCATATGAGGCTAATGTTGCCGCATTGAAGTCAGAGAAGGAGATGAAGCAAAAGGCCCTGGATATAGCGAGGTAGTGCGTATCCGGAGGCCGGGTTAAGATGTGTCATGAGCGCCTGTCCGCCAGGATTGACAGGCGGGCAGGCAGGCATTCCCTCCAGCGTGCTGCAAGGGAGTTTTTAGTGACAAATAACTCGATATGTGGAGACGGCTATGGACGGTGTAAAAGGTATCAACGGTCATATCATTAATCAGACGGAGGGAATATCCAAGGGAGGGAAGGGTCATGGTGATTTTACCAAGCAGCTTAAGGGTGCGATAGAGAGGGTGGATGCCCTGCAGAAGGAGGCTGACCAGGCGATCAAGGAGTTTTATGTCGGAAACACCTCACTGCACGACACAATGATAGCTATAGAGAAGGCCAATCTGTCCTTCCAGCTGATGTTGCAGGCCAGAAATAAGATAGTTGATGCCTACGAGAAGATCATGAATACACCGGTGTAGAGAATGGCCAATGCTATTGAAAACTTCATGTCCCTTAGCAATGCCAAGAAGGTGACATACATCCTGCTTACTGTCATGTCGGTGGGTGCCGCAGTAATGCTGTTTCAATGGGCCAACCGTCCGCAGTATCAGGTACTATATGCAAACCTTTCACAGAGTGACGCGGCCTCTATAATGGAGAAGTTGAGTACGAGCCGGATACCCTACAAGGTCGAGGGTGGAGGGACCATACTGGTGGCGAGCGACAAGGTTTACGAAACAAGATTAGAGCTTGCCGGGGAAGGTCTTCCGAGGGGAGGGGAGGTTGGCTTCGAGATATTCGATGATGTCGGTTTTGGAATAAGTGAGTTCACTCAGAGGATCAACTATCTGAGGGCAACCCAGGGTGAACTGGCGAAGACGATAGGGTGGCTTTCCGAAAGAGAGAATGCGCGCGTGCATGTCGTAGTGCCGGAGAAAAAGTTATTCAGCGACGAAGAAGAACCCAGGGCTTCGGTAGTACTGAAGCTCAGAGCTGGACGTAAACTTAGCCAAAGCCAGGTACAGGGTATCGTTCACCTCGTGGCCAGCAGTGTGGCCGGCCTTAAACCCCAGAGGGTTACCGTTATCGACACCGATGGCCGGGTCTTTACCAGATCTGCGGAGGGGGAGGAGTTTGCGGCGCTCACCTCGTCTCAACTGGATCATCAGAGGTCTTTGG
>WGFD01000280.1 GCA_015492395.1 Deltaproteobacteria bacterium
ACCTCCCAGGTCATCTTGAGGTCCACTCCGAAATATTCGTGGAAGAGGATATCCCGCATGCCGGCTATCCTCTTCCACGGGACCTCAGGATATCTTCCCTTCACCTCTTCCGGGATGTTCTTGACAGCCTCGCCGATAATCTCGATGCGGCGAATTACCGCGTCCTGGAGTTGGACAGAGGCGAGGAAGTCATCCTCGGTCTTGCCTTGGGTGTAGTTCTAGTTCTCGATAAGCCCGATGCACTCAAGGATATGGTCTATGAATATAGCGGGGTCCTTCTTCACAGGACCGGCACCTGTTCCTTCAATATCCTGTTCCTTAAGAGGGGATGGAGCGAGCCGTAGGTAAGGACGTCGGCCTTTCTTCCAAGCACGTCTTCCACCTCGAGCTTCAGGCCCGAGAGGTCAAGAAGGCTCTTTCGCCCCTCGAATTCGACAAGGAGGTCTATATCGCTCTCGCCGGTGGCCTCGCCCCTCACGATGGAGCCGAAGAGGGCGGCACTCTTTACGCTGTTCCTTTCCAATACCCCGGCAAGACGTTCCTTTATCTCTGAAACTTGATTGTTTTTCATGGGTTCCACCTCGTATGCCTTCCGATGTCCATAAGTTTAAGGAAGGTCTGATTTATTCAGACCTTCCGCGCGGCACAGGGATATGCCGCCATTTTCAATGGCTGTAAGTCATTGAAAATGTGAGGAAAAGAAAAATCGCACTTTTTCTTTTTCGTCTCTGAATAATTCAGGGATGAATTCTTCAGAGGTTCCTTAATAGATAACGCCGAATTTCACAAGAGAAACAGAAGGTCTCTACTTGTTGCACTTCCCAAAGAGCACATCCCGACCCGGTCTATCGAGGGGAGACCACGACATCGAACCTGCCTTCCTTTGCATCCCGGAGAAGCCTGCCCAGGGCCGGACGCTCTCTCTTGTAGCCGGAGACGCCGTTTTCCGAGTAAATGTCCACGAGTTCCCAGCTCTTGTATTCGATATGCTTCCTTCCCCTGGTCGGCAGACCCGGAGACTAAACCAGTGCAGGCCCCTCTACACCAAATACAACCCGGTTTTTTGTCTTGACAATGGGGATAGGCTCACAACATGAAAACAGTCCATATTGGCGGAAATAGAAATTGCTTGCATTTCAATTGTCAAATTGTGTAGCATCTTACTCCACATCTGCGGGCGTTGCGTTCTGTGTTTTCTAACTGACGATATTGCGGGAAGGTATACAGCATGGAGAAGGCGCTTTTTAAGAAGATACTTGTAGCTCTTGATAATTCAATATACTCTGATTATGGCATGGAGACCGCCATAAGTATTGGAAAGGCGTTCAGTGCGGTAGTTACGGGCTGCCATGTTTACGCGGCAATGCTCCATGAGAACAGATTTAGGGATATGGAGACCGGACTTCCAAGCAGGTATCAAACCGAAGAGATATTGAGTCGGCAGAGGGAGATACATCAAGATCTTATCGGCAAAGGCCTGGAGGTGATCTCGGATTCTTATCTGGATAGGTTTGAAAAACAGTGTCTTGATTTGGGCGTTGCCTATAAACGGAAGAACAGGGAAGGCAAGAATTTTGTGGAGATATCAAAAGAGGCGGAAGAGCATAGTTACGATCTTATAGTGATTGGAAGCCTTGGTATGGGTGTCACCATGAATAGCTTAATAGGTAGTGTATGTGAAAGGGTCACAAGAAAGACAAGAAAGGATATCCTGGCTGTTAAGGATGGCAGTGCTCTTAAAGGCAAAATAATTGTCGCTATTGATGGCAGCCCATATTCCTTTTGGGCGTTAAAGATTGCTCTCGAATTGAAGAATGCCTTTGCTCTCGATATAGAAGCCATTGCCGCCTTTGATCCGTACTTTCATCAGGTTGCTTTTAAAAACATTGCAGGTGCTCTCTCAGAAGGTGCAGCTAAGGTTTTCAGGTTCAAGGAGCAAGAGCAACTGCATGAGGAGATAATCGACAAGGGGCTTGCAAAGCTGTATCAAGAGCATCTCGATACAGCTTACATGATCGCCAAAAGAGAAGGGCACGAGATAAAGACAACATTGTTGTCAGGGAAGGCGTACGATGAACTGCTGAAGTACATCCGGTTAACGAAACCTTCCTTGCTGGTCCTGGGCCGCTTCGGACTTCATGAGGTGCCTGAGTCGGACTTGGGGAACAATACGGAAAACCTCCTGAGGCTAGCTCCCTGCAATGTATTCGTGGGCGGCAAAAGACTATACCCGGGTAAAATCATCCAGGATCAACCCGAACTTGCCACCGTTATTGAATGGGATGAAAGCGCAATCGACAGGCTGAAAAAGGTGCCGCCATTTGCAAAGGGGATGGCAATGAAGGCGATTGAGAACTATGCGAAAGAGCATGGGAAGAGGAGGGTGACAGAGGAGATTATGGGTGAAGCGGCTAAAAGGCTTCTGCCTCCACAGGCCAGAAAGGCTATGGGAATCGATGACGACAACTAGTCGAGATAGTTTTCTTAACTATCTACTCATTTAGTAACATCTCAATCCATTGCAGCGTGAACATGCATAGCG
>WGFD01000281.1 GCA_015492395.1 Deltaproteobacteria bacterium
TTTAAGAGCAGAAACAGACGGCCGCCGCTCGACCCTGTAAACGCCATCCTATCCCTCACGTATACCATCCTTCACTGGGAAGCGGTGAGGGAGGCAGAGGTGGCCGGCCTGGACCCCACAATAGGCTTTTACCACGAATTTGATTACGGGAGGGAATCCCTCGCCTGCGATATGATGGAGCCCATAAGGCCGCAAGCGGATAGATGGGTATGGAGCCTCTTCAGGGACAGGGTTTTTACGGCAGAGAACTTTACGGATGGCGATGAGCGCCCCGGCTGTTATCTGAAGAAGGGAAGCAGGAAAAAGTTCTATTATCTGTACGAGGAGTGGGCAAAGGGTGTAAGGTCCAGCCTCGTACGGGATACGAGGGACCTTGTAAGGAGGATCATGGACGGACATGGAGAGGACTTTATATCTGAATGAAAAGGGCGGGCTAGTCGTAAAAAAGGACGGTCCGTCTCTATGGATCACCGAACGACACAGCGCCGGAAGGAGGGTCCCCTTGCGTCGCATCGGGCAGGTGATCATACGCGGGAATGTAAGGCTTGATGCCGGAGTGATCACCGCTCTTGCGGAAAACGGTGTGCCGGTTACCTTCATGAGTCGTAACGGAGAATCGATCATAACGGCCCTCGCTCACAATATTTCATTCACGGTCTTGAAGGCAAAGGTCGAAAGACTCCGGAGATCCGAGAAGGGCGCCACCAAGGTTATTGATCTCTTTTCATCAAGAAAGCGAAATATCGAAAGGGCCTTCCTCAAAGAGAGGTTTCCGGACATATCCAGGGCCATAGACGAGCGGGGGATCCGGGAAAAGGATTATAGGTGCCATATGGACCGTATGCTTTCGGAAAAGGCTGAAAGAGGGGCGGTAAAGGCCGTCCTCAAGGTTCTGGACGGTCTTTTTTATGAACTTGCTCTGAAGAGGATCGTAGAGGCCGGACTAGACCCGCACGCAGGCTTTATTCATAGAGACAAGGACTTCGCGTTTGTAAAGGACATATGTTACGCTGTTGAAGCGGCGCGAGACCGGCAACTGGCAGGTTTTTTTGCCGGTCCTCTTTCCGATCGCCGCATATTCAGGGAAGGATGCGAATGGGTGGTATGCGCTGAGAGCATGAGGAATATCGTCGTCAGATTTGAAAACCTTAAAAAGAGATCCCTGGGCATCATGGATGATCTTATCAACGACTTCTTCGGTATCTTAAGGGAGCCGTGGTTATGAAGAAGGGCTATCTTGTGTGTTACGACATTTCGGATCCATCGAGACTCAACAGGGTCTTCCGGTTTATGAAGGGCAGAGGAATACACCTCCAATATTCGGTATTTCTCTGCTCTCTCACGTGGCAACAGCTCAAAGAAATCAAGTATCAGTTGAACGGCTTCATAAATGTAAAGAAAGATGATATAAGGATATACTCGTTACCTTTGGCAGGCAAGGCCAGTGTGATTGGAAAAAGAGCGCTGGTCCCGGAAGGGGTGGAGATATCGATCGAAGGTTTTTTAACGTGGAAAGACTACTAGACGGCTTCTCTTTTGCCGAATTCCTATTTGTCCTGAGGGCGGATGAACCCATTGAACTTCCTCCGTATAAAGGCTCTACCTTCCGCGGAGGCTTTGGGCATGCCTTCAAAAAGGTTGTCTGCGCGGTCAAGAGGCGAGACTGCGACAGTTGCATCTTAAAAACAAGGTGTATCTATTTCTACGTTTTCGAGACCAGCCCCCCGAAAGACTCGGAAGCGCTGCGCAACTATCAAAAAATACCGCACCCGTTTATCATAGAACCACCTCTTGAAACAAGGAGGCTATATAAACCGGGAACCGTCCTCACCTTCAACTTAATCCTTATAGGCAGGGCCTCGGACTACCTTCCTTACTTCGTCTACACCTTCGAGGAGCTCGGCAGAAACGGGATAGGACGCGGCAGAGGGAGATATACGCTCGTCGAAGTGAGGCGCGGTGGTATTCCATCAGACGAAGACCCCATCTACTCGGCCGGGGAAGGCAGGCTTAAAGGGAGTTATACCGCGCGCGCCTTTTCCAATATCCAGGAGATGGAAGGAAAGAAGGAGATGAATGCGGTTACTCTCGACCTTCTCACCCCGCTGAGAATAGCCATGAATAACGACCTCGTTGTTGACCTGGAATTTCACCACCTCATAAGAAGCCTCTTGAGAAGGATCTCAACTCTATCATATTTTCACTGCGGGCAGCGGATCGATCTCGACTTCAGAGGCCTTATAGAGCGGGCGCAAAGAGTCAAAGCGACAGACAATAAGACCAGGTGGCACGATTGGGAGAGGTACTCCGCAAGACAGGGAGGGAAGATGAAGATGGGGGGAGTTGTAGGGAAAATCAGCTTCCAAGGCGATCTCGAGGAGTTCATACCCCTCTTGAGACTCGGTGAAATCATTCATACCGGCAAAGGCACCAGCTTCGGTCTTGGGAAATACCGTATGTATGGAACAAGATAAGCGGAGCCAAGCTCAACCCTTAACAACATGATTACACTATTCCTTGCTTAGGCGCGGTTTCACACCGATAGAGACCCAACCACATCCATAATAAGCTCCAGGATATCGATCAGGTCATATCGGCTTATCTGTTGCGGGCATACCAAATAAAGACTATAATAGCACAACATCGCTATATTTATAATGTTTCGGGAAGGAAAGGGCCCTCAATAATATGGGAAGTGTCCCTAATTTACGAAGATACAGTCTCCTTGCGGCGTTGGCGGTGCTCCTGGCCGCCGCTCTCTTCTTCCTCTTCTCTCCACTGGACATTACGGGTTATAGAGATCAAATCACCTCGATGATAGGCGCGAGGATAGGAGGCAATGTAGAGATAGGGAGGATGTCACTCAAGGTCCTGCCTAGGCCGCGTATCACTATAGACGGGATGCGGATAGAGGTCGGTGACAACTTCCGCCTCAATTCGGAACATGCAACTATAGTGATCTCCCTTGAATCCATCCTGAAGAGGGAGCTTGTGGTAAGCAGTCTGGAGATGGCCGGACCCAAGGTGTTCGTGATAAGGACCGGAAGGGGTTTTGGAGGTGGTCTGGGAACGGGCAAAGGCCATCCGCTCTTCCACAAGATCGTAGTAAAGGATGGATACGTGCACCTTACCGACGCGACCGTGGATAAGGCCGTAACGCACGAGATATCGGGGGTCGACATCTCCTTATCAAGCGATGCGGCCGGCTTTACATACGACGTGAGAGGGACACTGTTACCATCGACCCCATTTTCGATATACGGCGCCCTCTCCGGAGGATTCAAGATGCCCGGGCTTACCGGGCAGGTCAACGTCAAGGCCCTGAGCACCGCCCATATATGGCCGTACACCAGAGCCCTCCTTCCGGATATGGAACTGTCCGCAAGCGCCGATATCGACGCGGACTATACATATAAAGACGGCAGGCTGCTATTAAAGGGAGGAGTGCTATACAGAGACCTCAAGGCGGCTATTCCGTCCATTCCGGCCCGAAAGATACCCCCTTCAAGTGGTTCGGCGCGTATAGAGGCCGATATCGACAAGAGCCGGAAGGAGATAACCGCCTCTGAACTGGACATAGCGTTCGACGGCTTTTCGGTAAGGGGTGGGGCAGGCATCCTTCTCCAGGAGGGAGAGAGGCATCTCCGGCTTGATCTGTCATCCTCTCCCATACCGGCTGACTCCCTCAATGAGCTTATACCGCCGGGCCTGCTCCCCAAGAGCGTACGCGGCATGGATATCACCAAGGGGACCATTACGGTGAAGAGGTTGATGGTGGATGGAAGCCCGGCCGAACTGTTCGCTCCGGAGGGCTACCGGAGTCCCGGCATAGTGGCTGCGGAGGTGAATCTTGACGGAATTGACATCACAGGCGACGGCTTTAGGAGGAAGGTAAGCGGCCTCTCAGGCCTTATCACTCTGGAGAACGGCGTCCTGTCCGTCGATGCGTCTATGGAGCGGTACGGCAACGGAACCATCAAGAATCTGAAAGGCACCCTCAAGGGAGACTCCTACAGGGTTGAGGTCGTGTCCCGGCTCGATATCGCTCAGATCTTGGAAGACTTGAGGGTAATAGCCGCGGACGGTCTCATGAGGCATCTCGGCAAGATAAAAACCAAGGGCGCTATCGACCTGACCATGGAAGCGAAAGGCAGCCTGAAGACACGGGCCGTTCCCTCTTTTAAAGGGAGAGTCCTCCTGCGGGAGGCGGATGTGATCCATGCAGATTACCCCGTCACGCTGAGATTGGATGTTGTCGAAGCCTCTCTCGACAACAAAAGGCTCGTGATCCATGACGCACGCGGGGAAATGGGGGAGAGCAGCTTCGGACTGAAAGGGACTATAAACAACTATACAACGGAAGACGCCATTTTTGATATCGGCTTCACAGGGAGTATCCGCCGGGACTGTACGGCGGTTGTACCTGAAGGTCACCCATTAAAGGACGTGTCCATCGACGGGGTGGTCTCCGCCTCCGGCACGATAAGAGGCTCAAAGGGGAGG
>WGFD01000282.1 GCA_015492395.1 Deltaproteobacteria bacterium
GTCCAGGGTACGGATCTCGTTATCCCTGTTGATGTCTATGTCCCAGGTTGCCCGCCCAGGCCCGATGCCCTGTTGTTCGGTTTCCTTCAGCTCCAGGAGAAGATCAGGCGCGAAATGCCTTCGGTCCTTGAAAAGTATGAGAAGAAGGGGTGATGGTGATGCCCGCCGGAATGGATAGATCTCTGGTTACGAAGAGGGTTGTTGAGCAGTTCGGCGAAGCCCTCCTTGATGCGTATACCTGCAAGGGCGAGACTACACTTATCGTAGAGAAGGACAGTATCGTGGAGGTATGCAGGTTTCTCGTAGGGGATGTACAGTTTGATTTCAACTTCCTTACGGATATTGCCGGAGTCGATTATTACCCGAGGGTCCCCAGATTTGAAGTAGTATACCACCTCTATTCGATAGCTAAGAAGAACAGAGTCAGATTGAAGGTGAATGTGGGGGAGGGAGAGAAGATTCCCTCGGTGACGCCTGTTTGGAGGGGTGCCAATTGGGCTGAAAGGGAGGTCTATGACATGTTTGGCATATTATTCGGTGGTCATCCTGATCTGCGGCGTATATATATGCCGGAAGGGTGGGAGGACTTCCCCTTGAGAAAGGACTACCCTCTCAGGGGTTATAAGGATGAGTATAATCCGTACGGTGAAGAGAGAAAGTGACGCAGTCTTTGGTAATATATGGAGGATTGAGGAAGAAGGATGGATGAGAACGAAGAGGTGATATCTACGAGGGAGATGACGCTCCATATGGGGCCACAGCATCCGTCTACCCACGGTGTCTTGCATCTGGTTCTTGACATGCAGGGTGAGAAGATAGTGAAGGCATCCCCTGATATCGGTTACCTGCACAGGGGTACCGAGAAGATAGCCGAGAATCTGCTCTTTACGCAGTTTGTACCCTATACAGACAGGATGGACTATATGTGTGCGATGACCAATAATCTTGCATATGTCCAGGCGGTTGAAAAACTATTGGGGTTGGAGCTTACCGAGAGGGGCAAGTATGTAAGGGTCATAGCCGCTGAACTCTCACGAATGGCGGGGCACCTTGTCGCCGTTGGGGCATGGGGCCTTGATCTGGGTGCGATGACCGTTTTGCTCTATGCCTTCAGGGAGAGGGAGAAGATCCTGGACCTCTTTGAAATGTTGTGTGGTTCCAGGATGACCCTCAATTATCTCAGGATTGGCGGCGTTAGATATGATATTACCGAGGCGTTTAAGAAAAAGTGTTTGGATTTCGTCCTGGACTTTCCTCAGAGGGTGGATGAGTATGAAAGGCTGATAACGAATAACAGGGTATGGCTCAAGAGGAACAAGGGTGTGGGGGTAATAACTGCGGACGACGCGATTTCTCTCGGACTCACCGGTCCTTCCCTAAGAGCAAGCGGGGTTAAGTGGGACATAAGGAGGGATGAGCCCTATCTTGTCTACGACAGGTTTGATTTCGTTACCCCAACCGGCGAGAACGGGGATTGTTTTGACAGGTACATGGTAAGGGTCAGAGAGATGCGCGAGTCCGCCGGTATAGTAGAGCAGGCGTTGAAGGGGCTTCCGGAAGGCCCCGTGAATGTTGATATGCCGGAGATAGTTCCACCTCCCAAAAAGGATGTATACAAGGATATGGAGGCCCTCATACATCACTTCAAATATGTTTCTCATGGGTTTAAGGTTCCCAAAGGGGAGGTCTACAGCAGTATTGAGTCGCCCAAAGGTGAACTGGGCTATTATATCATCAGCGACGGTTCCGAGAAGCCGTTCAGGGTGAAGATCAGGGCGCCGTCTTTTGTTAATTTGCAGAGTCTGTCTCACCTGTGCCGCGATGCGTACCTGGCCGACGTGATAGCTATTGTCTCAAGCCTCGACCCTGTTTTTGGAGAGGTGGATAAATAGTACTTATATGGCGGTTATGCTAAAGGACACCACATTAGAGAAGATAAGGAGAGCGATGAAGTGTTATCCCGATAAAAGGTCCGCCTGTATGTCTGCCCTGCGCATAGCGCAGTTGGATGATCCTGAAAACAGGCTGACCGAGCAGGCTTTTCGCCATATAGCGGACCTTCTTGATATGACACCGGTAAGTCTGCACGAGATGGCCAAGTTCTATACGATGTATAACCTCGAGCCTGTGGGTAAGTATCATATTCAGGTTTGCGCAAATATAAGCTGTTCACTCCTCGGTGCCGAGCACATCATACGCCATATAGAGAGAATCCTGAATATCAAAGTGGGGGAAACTACACAAGACAACAAATTCACCCTTTCAACAGTAGAATGTCTTGGTTCGTGTGGTACCGCCCCGATGATGCAGATAAATCAGGAGTACTATGAAGACCTGACCGAAGACAAGGTGGGCAGTATACTGGATAGCCTTGAATAAGGGCTTTGAGAGATGTTTGAAGAGATACTCATTAAAAATATAAAGGTGCCGGAGTCTCACAGGATAGTGAGCTATCTGAGGAATGGAGGCTATACCGCGCTGCCTGAGGCATTAAAGCACTCCGGAGAAACCATTATACAGATGGTAAAGGATTCCGGCCTTCGTGGCAGGGGAGGCGCAGGTTTTCCCACAGGTCTTAAATGGAGTTTCATACCCAAAGACCCCACGTTGCAAAAGTACCTTTGCTGCAATGCCGACGAAGGTGAGCCGGGTACGTTTAAGGACAGAGAGATAATTGAAAAAGACCCACACCTTCTTTTGGAAGGTATGACTATAGCGAGTTATGCGATAGGCGCAAGCAAGGCATACATTTATATCAGGGGCGAGTTTGAGTTCGGTGCCGGAAGGTTGGAGGGTGCCATTCAGGAGGCGTATGATAAAGGTTTTCTTGGTAAAAAGATACTTGGATCCGGTTTTGATCTCGACATTTACGTACATAGGGGGTACGGGGCCTATATATGCGGTGAGGAAACTGCCCTCCTTGAGTCCATAGAAGGGTATAGGGGACAACCGAGGATCAAACCACCTTTTCCTGCTCTGAAAGGCCTGTACAAAAAACCGACAGTCATAAACAATGTCGAAACCCTGTCCTGCGTGCCTGCGATTATTTCTAAGGGGCCGGGGTGGTTTTCTAAGATAGGGCCGGAAAAGAGCCCGGGGCCGAAGCTCTTCTGCATAAGCGGGCATGTGAACAGACCCGGGGTATACGAGCTTCCGATGGGGACTCCGCTGAGAGATATCATATACGATCATGCCGGAGGTATACGAGGGGGAAGGAAGGTTAAGGCGGTTATACCGGGGGGCGTGTCAGCGCCGATGCTTACGGTGAAGGATATAGACATCGCCATGGACTTTGATTCTCTTGCCGCCAAGGGAAGTATGCTGGGCTCAGGGGCTGTCGTCGTTATGGACGATACGACATGCATCGTCAAGATTGCTTATATCGTTAATAAATTCTTTAGCCATGAGTCCTGCGGAAAGTGCACGCCATGCAGGGAAGGGACGACGTGGCTGACCAAGGTACTTAAGAGGCTGGAATATGGAGAAGGAAGGGAAGGAGATCTCGAATTACTTGACAGTCTCTGCGGGAACATCTTTGGTAGAACATTCTGCCCCCTTGGAGACGGTGCTGTTATGGCACTGAGGGGCGCGATGAAAAACTTCAGGGATGAATTCGAGTATCACGCAAAAAACAAGACATGTATGGTGTGATAAACCCGTAAAAAGTCGAAGATTAAGGACGGCACATTAGAAAGCTACAGATGTAAGGCGAGCGAATACTGAGGGATGACCTCCCTGCCGCGTCGCAGGCGGGGGCGTACTAAGGCGTATGCCGCAGTGACCTGTCCGTGCACAGGCGGGCAGACACAGCAGAGGGACTTTTTACGAAGTCGTCACGGTTTGAAGCTATTATGGTCACTATTACCGTAAACGGAAAAGAGATAACAGTAGATGACGGCACGCTGATTCTGGATGCATCCAGGGAGGCCGGTTTTGATATACCCACCTTCTGCTATCAAGCCAGGCTGTCGGGGCTCGGTTCCTGCAGGATGTGCCTGGTGGAAATAGAAGGTCAGAGGAAGCTTCAGCCGTCCTGTGTGACACCGGTCATGCATGGAATGAAGGTACAGACGTACTCGGAGGCGGTGGTGAATGCCAGACAGGCGGTATTGGAGTTCCTTCTTTCTAACCATCCTTTGGATTGCCCCGTGTGCGACAAGGGTGGCGAATGTGAACTTCAGGACCTTGTCTACTTGCACGGGCCAAGGAATGGTAGGTTTGCCGAGGTAAAGAACAGGTTCCACGACAGGGATTATATACTAAGCCCTGTCATTATAAAGAACTCGAACCGTTGTGTCCAGTGCATGAGATGTGTAAGAATATGCAGCGAGATAGTAGGTGCCAACGCACTCGGGGCCATCGGGCGCGGTGTTCACCAGGAGGAGACAAGCTTTCTGAAAAAGGGGCTTGACTGTGACCATTGCGGGAACTGCATAGAGGTCTGTCCCGTTGGTTCTTTTATGAGGCTGCCATACAGATACAAAGCGCGACCATGGGATCTGGACAAGGTGGATACCGTCTGCACATATTGTGGTACGGGGTGCAGGATGAGCCTTGAGGCGAGGGATGGGGCGGTGGTGAGGGCCGTTTCACTTGCCCATAACGGTATAAACAACGAAACGCTCTGCGCGAGGGGCAGATTCGGCTTTGATTTCATAAACAGCGAAGAAAGACTGGAAAGCCCGCTGATAAACGATGGAAGAGGCTTCAGGGAGGTCACTTGGGATGAGGCCCTGGCGTTGATAAGAGACAGACTTGCCGGTGTGGAAGGTGAAAAGGTGGGCGGTATAGCCGCTAGCAGGCTGACAAATGAGGAACTATACCTGTTTCAGAAGCTGTTCCGTAATGTTCTAAACAGCAACAACATAGACTCGGATTCGAGGTGGCGGGATGGAAGCGTTGAGAGGTATGTGAAGGCAATGGACATCCCGGCCGGTGGTGTTGATCTTATGGGGGCCATGTCGTCGGATACCGTATTAATAGTGGGTTCCATGATCTCCGAGGAAAACCCGGTGACCGACTACATAATCAGGCGTCTCTCTTCGGAGAGGATGATGAACCTTATCATAGTCTACCCGAGGAGGATGAAGCTGGACAGTTCAGCCACTATGGTACTAAGGACCCGCCCTGCTTCGGAGGGCATGCTATTTGCCGGCTTGGCAAAGGCGATTCTAAAGGCAAAGTCCGGTAAGCTCTCTGGTTCTTTGAAGAATCACATCGTGAGGGGGCTCGAGACGCTGAGCGGAGGGAAGGTATCCCAGTTGACCGGTCTGTCTTTGGATAAAATTGAGGAATTGGCGGATAACATTGTCCGCGGGAGGGTCTTAACCATCATGGTCGGGACGGATATCCTTCGCTATGGCACTGAGATAGAGAACCTTACCATCCTTAAGGAGATGCTGGAGGGACTGGGTAAGGAGGTCAGGCTCTTCCCTGTAGTAGATACCTCCAACCAGAGGGGAGCATGGGATATGGGGGTAAGCCCTTCATTCCTGCTTGATTACGAAGATGCAGGCGGGGAGGGCATGGGGTGTGGCATGATGCTTGAAGCCGCCCGTGACGGTGAACTCGAGGCGCTCTATGTGATAGGTGAAGATGTTGTATCCCTCTTTCCGGACAGGACCTTTGCGGAAGAGGCGCTGGCCAGGACCGGCTTCCTTGTAGTGCAGGATATATTTATGACGGATACTGCCAGAA
>WGFD01000283.1 GCA_015492395.1 Deltaproteobacteria bacterium
ATAATCGCTGTTGTGAGGCAGCACGACGGGGTCTTCGGTCATTCTCGGCAGGGCCTTCGGCCCGCCTCCGAGGTGAATTTTGCTGTTCACCCCTCGGGTGAATCTTACGCAAAATTCAAAACCCCTCAGACCCGATCGTGCTGCCCCTGCTATCTTCGTTTAACTCTCCTATCGCTGGATTTGGGTAATACAAAGCCCCTCATGTGAGGGTCCCCTGCCTTGAAGACCACATTCACCCTTACTCCTGAGACCACCTGAGGAGATTGTGTGGTGAGTGTCTTGTAAGGCTGTTGTTGGGGCAATCTACTCACCAGTAACAGGATAACCACGCACTGCACTGCCACTATCCCCCATGAGAGCCGGTAGGAGGTGAAGATACCCCTTAGCAGGACCTTGAGTCTTTCCAGAAGGGAGGCCTTCGCTATCACTCCATCGTCCCTAATCCTGTGTAGAGTCCTCCGGAAGGCCCATTCAGCATTTAAGGGTGGCACCTCTTCCTCCAGGTCTCTAAGGACATCACTTATCTCCTCAAACTCCCTTAACTCCCTCTGTAGGTCAGGATACCTCCTGAGGGCCTCAAACTTCTCCCTTTCTCTACGGGTAAGCCTTCCCTGCAGATAAAGGGGAATCAGTTCTTTTAGTTCTTTTAGTTCTTTTAGTTCTTTTAGTTCTTTTAGTTCCTTATGTCCCTCAGATCTTATCTTTCCTCACTCCCATGAGTATGTCCTCTGCGGTCTGTCTGTCCTGAAGGATTCTGTACAGGTAAAAGTAAACCCTCCTGTAGGTAGACTCGTAGAGTTCCTTAATTGTATCCTCGTCACCTCTGTGACCTTTTTGAGGAGAGTCCACTCCCTCACTTCATGGCCTGCCATCTCACCTAAAAAATTATAAATAAAGTAGTCTTAGAGGTCAACACTCCGCATTAGATCATAAAAAATGTCCCTGAAAGGCATCCGGTTAGATCAAAAATGTCCCTGAAGGGTATAATTCCCTGGCTAAAGTAATTTCAGTCAGGGAGATGGACAGAGACAGGGAGTTCGAGATGGATTTGCCCCCCCACTTCCACTTACGATGTGGAAGTATGGCGTTGACGCGGGCATATAATTCTAATAGCGGTCGATGGAGTCTGACATGAAGGGACGAGGGCTGGCCGTGCCAGGACCACATCAGCCCTACGAGCAAATGTCAAATGTTGAGACCTGACCCCGACCGAGATCCTTTTTCCTCACATATGATCCTTAATATGTCTGCCCTTGAGACAATACCGACGAGTCTGTTCTCCTCATCCACCACCGGAACCCTCTTGATCCGCTTTTTGTCCAGGATTGTGGCAATCTCTTTAGCTGTTGTCTCAGGAGAGACTGCAATAACCGGGGTTGACATTATATCCCTGGCTTTTTCCCCTGCCCTGTGTTGAGGGGTAGGCTTCTGTAGAATATATTTCATAACGACATCGTTGAAGACGTGGCCCCGTGGAATCCCTGCAAGTGAAAGCAGGTCAGCGGTAGAGATCATTCCTATGACGTGGTTTTCATCATCCAGAACAGGCATACCACTTATCTTATTGCGTAAGAGCAGCCTTCCAGCCTCGTAAACATCCGTTTCCTCTCTAACCGTGACGACATCCCTCGTCATGATCTCGCTGGCAAGCCATGAATGGGCACACCGCTCTCTTGCTATCTGTACTGCAAGCTCGTATAATCTCTTCAGATCCTCTTCTGTTATATCAACATAGGTGCCGATCTCTTTGAGGGCATTCCTGAAATCATCCTCGGTTAATGTTATTCTCTCCTCATTCATACTTCCCCCTTCTCTCTTAAGAATCTATATTGATCCCCCTGCAAGAAGACAGATTAACCATGAAGAACGCAAAGGACATGAAATTAATATACTGAAATTAAAGATTTTTTCTTCGTCTTCTTCATGCGCTTCACGACAAAAGGTTTTCTATGTTAATTACAGCCCGCGGGTTTGGGTAGACCGGCCAACTTGTATGCACCTCTTAGATGTCCAGATGGAAACAGTCTGTACATATCCTTTTTGGTAAATCCGGTTTCCTTAAGTATATCCCGACACCTGGGAGACATGCCGGTTCTCTCATAGTAAAGTCTGATCGCCGTTATAAGCTTCCAGTGCTCATTTGTAAGCTCTTCGATACCCTCCATCCGTGCAAGCTCCTCTGCCACCTTGATGTCCCAAATGTCGATATTCTGGAGATATCCATCCTCATCCAGTTCAAGGGTCTTCCCACAGTACTGAACGATTGTAGCCATTATTACCTCCTTTGCACGCAAGGAGAACCGGCCTCCTTGCGAAATCCCCTCCCCTTATGCAACAGGGGACCTGTAGGGGGGGAGCAGCTCTCCCCCTCTACCAGCCAAACCTCAGGTCCGACCTTGCAAACTCACTACCATAGATATAACCGTCTATATCCTTTATGCTGACCATTATCCCCGTCTTCTTAAAGAATCTGTCCCACCCTATCCTGTTGACCCATTCCCTCATCCGTTCATCCGGGTTGGCATCTTTTCTCCATGCATCCATTATCTGTACTACTGCGTTGACAGCCTCCTCCCATCTCGGGGGGTTATTAGGCAGATAGGGGATAACGACCCTCCCGAGGTCAGGGCCGCTGCCGGTATTGGATGCCTTGCCTCCTACTGCAACTGCATAACCATCCAGCTTTGGGTCACCGGTTAATATCGCCTCACAGTGCATCGTGCAGGCTCCACAGTGTATGCATTTCTCGGCAACAATAGTGACGCTATGTTTCCCTTTGGGTTTAATGGCATAGGTAGGACAGCTGTGTATAACCGTCGGACGTTCGCATATCTGCATCTTCTCTTCTATGACTATAGGCTGGTCTCTGTGGACACCTATGATCCCTATGTCAGCCATCAGCGCCTCTTCTATGTTTGCACAGGCACCGATATTTATCTTCAGCCAGGAAGGAAGTCTGTGGTTTTTGAACTCCTCTATCAGGGCATCTCCAAGGGCCTTTGCTATCCCGGGCGAGTCGGTAGCTGGCAGGTTACAGTGAATCCATGCCGGACAGGCCATGATATTATGCAGGGAGTTCTTTGTGCCCCCTACAGGAAACCCCATGGCCTCTGCCTTCCCTATAAGTTCGTCTATCTTCTCCGGAATAACATCAATAAACTCAAAGGAGTTTCTCAGTGTTATCCTGAAATACCCCCCTGAGTATTCATCTGCAAGATCACAGAGCTCAAGCATTGTGGCAACGCTGATCCTCGATGGTGGCATTGCAAGCCTGACCGTATAGCACACATCCCCTGTCTCAGAGATACGCTTTATAACACCTGGCCTCGGTATCTCATGGGTATCCCACTTCCCGTAATTCTTTAACAATACAGGAGGTATATTCTCCTCTACAGGTGTTACACCTACTCCTCCGATATTGCTCATACTGCACCTCCTAATTCTTCTGCCTTCCAGTGATAGAAGGTATTTCTTCGTGGACTCGAGAAAAGCATGGGGCTTACCTCAACGCCAAGCATCTCGAGGTATTTGTCAAAGCCTATCCTCTGTATCATATCCCCCATCCGCTCCTTCTTCAACCCATGTTCGTCAAATACATCGCATATCCTGTCAAATGCCCGGACCAACTCTTTATAATCAGGTGGCGTTATCTCAATGAACGGAAAGACCACCTTCCCTTTCATCGGCCCGAATTTACCCTTCATCTTTCCACCGACAGTGATAGCGACACCCCTGTCATCCCCGGGTTTTATCGCAGGCACACGGTTGATACAGTACATACACCGAACACATCTATCTCCGTCTATTACCAGCTTTCTGTTATCCCATCTCATCGCATCCGCTGGACAATTGTCACAGACCAATGCGATGTTCCCGCCGTTGCCAGCCCATTCTCTCAGCCTTTCGTTATCCACCCTGGGGAGGTCTCTGAATACCCCTATTATACCCACATCACCATGAAGCACTGCCTTTCCGCATTCGTTGGGACAGCCTGACATCTTCGTCTTGATCTTGTAACCGAACCTCGGAAACTGAATGTCGTCGATATAGTGTTTTGTCAGGAAGTGTTTCAGTCTTGGGGTGTCGACCACGGCATATTCGCAGAGTGCCGGTCCCATGCAATCGGGTATATTCCTTATCGCATCTCCTGCTGAACCCACATCAAAACCCATAGCATTCAACTCGAGAGTTACTCCCTTCATATCCTCGTTACTCATCAGGCCGCATATCTCAATATTGTAATTTGTGGTAAGCACATGTAGCGATCCGTCGCCGTACTTGTCTGCAATTTTACAGATCTTCCGGAAGGTTGATGCCTTGTAGAAATTCCCCGGGGTCCCGAGCACCCTTATAAGGTGCGAATGACTGATGATATCAGGCCTTCTCGATTTCCTTGCAATTGCGCCGGACCCAAGCCCCGGTACATTGGACATCCCGCCGTGTCCCCATTGGGTATACTTCTCTTTCATCGCCTCTTCATACATCTCAACGGGGTAGCGTGTCCTTTTCAGTTCCTTTGCGTGGCTCGGCCAAGGACCCCTGGATAGTTCGTCCATATAAGGCGTATCTGACATGGCCTCCTCCTTTAATCTGGTTTCTAAAAATAATAATACTCGTTCCTGTTTTAAACAAATATGACTTTTGTCACATTATGTTCGATTAATGAACCAGAGGGATTTAAGGAAAGATCGTGATTTCATTAAAAGCTTGAATTGCTTGCCTTTAATTCCAAAAATAAGGTAAATTTATATATGAAAGACTGTGAGGCTCTTGCAAGTGTTCCCTATTTCAGGGGATTGAGGGAAGAGATAGTATGCTCCATTCTTGAATACTCAAAGGTAAAGGTTATACCAAAGGGAGGATATCTCTTCCGTCAGGGTGACGTATGTAAGTATCTCTACATTATTAAGGAAGGATTGATTGAGATCTTTCAGCTCGGTGAAGACGGGAAAAAGCTAATTCTCCATCATGCCGGGAAGGGGGCCTTCCTTGGAGATACTATACTTTTTAACGACGGAACTCACGAAGCTCATGCCTGTGCCAAGGAGGATTCTGAAATCCTTATGGTAAGGAAAAAGAACCTCGAAACGCTCATTTATGACTTTCCAGAGATCGGGGTAAGGATGTTGATGGACTTTGGAAAGAGGATTAAGAGCTTGAAGTCCCTGGTGGCAGAGGTAGCCCTTACAGATGTCAGAGGAAGAATCGCGAAGTTGATCCTGGAGCTTATTAAGAATGGAGATCTCGATGGTGAGAGTACCGTTGTTCTGGATAATATCCCGACACAGGACGAGATGGCTTACAGGATAGGCA
>WGFD01000284.1 GCA_015492395.1 Deltaproteobacteria bacterium
GACAAAAAACGTTACTCAGAAGGAGGAAGACATGTCAAGAACAGAGGACCTGAACAGATCTCTTGCCAAGTTGCAGTCGAGCTCGAGTGATATTGAGGCCTGCGCCGTGGTATCCGAAGATGGCCTGATAATCGCCAGCTCTCTTCCACAGAGTGTGGAAGAGAGTCGCATCGCGGCCATGAGCGCAGCCATGCTCTCCATGGGCAGCCGGACGGCTCAGGAGCTTAACCGTGGAAAGGTCCAGCAAATGTATGTCAAGGGAGAGGTGGGATATGTACTGCTTGTATCGGCCGGACCAAACGCTGTCCTCCTCGCCATGGCGAGGGTGGAGGCGAAGCTCGGGCTTATCTTTCTAGAACTCAGCAGGGCCGCAGATGAGATAGAAAAGATTCTCTCTTAAAGAAAAACCGAGAGAGCGTTGAAAAACGAAACGATATCATCCAGAATCCTATTTTAAGGAGGGAATAAATGATTACTCTATTCGAATCTGGTGGCCATAAAAATGTAATGTTCAATGACCTGAGTGTAGGGTCTATGGTCCAGGCCAATCAGCATATAATAATAAGCGGTAAGGAGGCGATTATACTGGATCCTGGAGGTCATAAGGTCTATAGCCGTCTGTTCTCCGATCTCTCCGCGTTATTCCCTATTAACGGTGTAAAACATGTCTTCTTTTCACACCAGGACCCCGATATTATTGCCGCCGCCAACGGGTGGCTTATGGTGACCGAAGCTACCGCGCACCTGTCGGGGTTGTGGATGAGGTTCATCACGCACTTCGGTGTGGATGAGATGGTGACCAAACGGATAAAGGCCATCCCGGATCAAGGCACGACTCTATCTATTAATAATGAGACCTTCAAGGTGATACCCGCCCATTTCCTGCATAGCTCGGGCAACTTCCAGGTGTATGACCCTGTCGCCAAGATACTCTACACGGGCGACCTGGGTGCCTCCGTGGGAAACGACGCCGCCGAGGTCTCGGACTTTGAATCACACATCCAATATATGGAGACCTTCCATAAACGCTACATGCCGAGCACCAAAGCGCTCAAACTCTGGGCAAAGATGGCCAGGGAGCTTGAAATCGACATCATTGCCCCTCAGCATGGAGCTGTGTTCAAGGGCGGCGAGATGGTCAAGAAGTTCATAGACTGGATTGACAGTCTCGAAGTGGGTGTCGGTTTGATAGAGGACACCTATGCTGTACCTAGCTAGTGTTCATCCTGCAGTCCGTGTAGAATGCATCTAAACACAGAGGATGAACACCATAGAGGTTTGCGATTCGGTGAGGAGGAGTCTTGCGCAACAGATTGGACTATCCCGGAGTTATGTTTGCCTCTACATTACCCGATTGCGTGGAGTAATCCTTCCCGAGTGGAAACCACCTAGCCTTTACCCGGAAAGTTGTATGACGCCGGTTTGCAGTGTGAGAAGGAGGGTATCTTTTGTAGAAGGTATCCTTGCCGGGCGAATACCGGCCGAACCTTTCTCTCCGTAGCTTGGGAGATCCGTTGTGCAGATCAAGAGACTGTTCAGAGAGATTATACGAGCGCTTTCATTGACGATAGACTTTGACGAAGGGCATCGTCTCAGTCACGCAAGGAGGGTGGCTGTTCTTGCTTATCGTATAGCCAGATTCATGGACCGCCCGAACAGCGGGATGCTCTACTATGCCGGCCTCCTTCATGATATAGGGGCCATGGGGCTTCCGGCTCACATCACGAAATACGGTCCCGGTATGAGTATCGACCCGGAGGCGCGTTTACATCCCGGCAAGGGGGAGATGATAATCGCGCCGTTGGCCCCTCTCCGGCCCGTGGCGGCTATTATCGGTAACCACCACGAGTATTACGACGGGAGCGGCTTTTCGAAAGGTCTGAAGGGAGATGATATAAGTGTGGAAACTTCTATTATAACGATGGCGGACTTATTGGAGATCGAACTCTCAACATGCAAAGATTCATTTGAGGATATGTGCGACAGGATTGTTGCACTGGCCACACGCTTATCCGGGACCAAGTGCAGGCCTGATGTTGTAGAGGGACTGCTATCCCTCCACAGGAGTGAACCGGGACTGATCAGCAGTCTTTTTGATGAAGAGTCACTCAGGCAACAGGTCTGCAGTTTCGACTACTCGCCACCGGCTGTCGAGGAGATGTCCAGGATCGAAATGCTGAACCAGCTACTCTGGATCTTTGCCCGGATCATCGACGCCAAGCACTCCAATACAATGGGACATTCGATCCGTGTGACCTACTACGCCTATCATATTGCCAAGGCCCTCTCTAGGGACAGGATAAACCTATGGGATGTCCTCTGGGCGGGCCTCCTCCACGATGTCGGCAAGGTGGGCGTGCCGCGTAATCTCTTGGACAGGCCGGGTCCGCTTACCGAACAAGAGTTGTCGACGGTCAAGAGACATAGCCTGGATTCCATGGAGATCATCTCCTCCATTACGGACTTGGCCTATCTTGCTTATCCGGCGGCATTGCACCATGAACGCTATGACGGATTGGGCTATCCTTTCGGTAAATCCGGAGAGGATATCCCCCTCTTGAGCAGGATCCTGATGTATGCGAATACCTACGATGCCCTGACCAGCAAGAGACCTTACCAGAAGAGGCTCACGCACGAGAGCGCGATCAATCTTATCAAGGGCGGAATAGGGCTGCAGTTCGACCCGAATATAGCGGATGAAGCAATGGAGGTATTGCAGAAGTACGGAAGCAACTCTATGGATCTCCCGGAATCGATGAGTGATTTCAACGACCTCTTCGACATCAATCTGCTCGAGATGGAGGATATGGAGGTCGAGGACTTCAGGAAGAGAGGCAAGGTGGTGGAGTCGGATCACGGCATCCTGTTGGTGGAAGTGGATCAATGGAATGTCGCGACCGTGTCCGGGGACTTCACTATAGTTAAGGGAAGAGAGTGTCTTGCAAGATATCTTGACGGTTGGTGTCCCGATAACTTCCTCGACACCATCAAGGATGAAGAGCGACACAGGTTGGCTGGCATCGCTGGAAAGCTCGGTGCCGGTGAAACCTATACACAATTCTTCTTTACAAAAAACGGCAAATACCTTGAGATAATCCTGGTCAACCGTGGTACGTCCTTTGACGTCTTTTACCGGACCGCCGAGCATCGGCTGCACTCGCTGAAGCAGACGGTTCTCTTCTTCCGGAACTTCATGAGCAGCTCGGAGGCCGTCTTCTTTACCGATCCAGACGGGATAATCTTCGATGTCAACCAGAGATTCCTCGATCTCTACGGCTATGAGATGGATGAGGTAGTAGGCAAGGACCCACGGACTCTGATAGCCCTGCATTACGGGTCGGAGGTCCATTCAAAGGCCTGGGAGCACTTCAGAGAGCGGCGGATCGACTCCTGGCGCGGTGAAGTGGTTACCAAGAAGAAGGACGGGGCGGATGTCATAGTCTCTATTGCCATAGATTCCATCCGGGACTCGAGCGGAAGGTTGACTGGCTTCGTCGGCCATGCGCTGGACATCAGCAGTCGCAAGAGGGCCCAAGAGGAGCTGTTGAAGAAAGACCGGCAGTTGGAGGTCAAGAATGCCGAACTGGAGAGGCTGAACCAGCTTAAGAACGACTTGATGGCGATAACCTCCCACGATCTCAAGTCCCCACTCAGCAGTATGGTTAACAATGCCGTACTGGCCAAGGAGAGGTTGCGTGAAGGCAAGGTGGAGAAGTTGGAGAGGTATCTTGACAGCATAGCCGAATCCGGACATATGATGGCGCGGTTTATCGCGGAGATGCTTGATCTTGAAAAGATCGATTCCGGCAACTTCGAACTCAACCCCGGCAAGGTGCACCTGGAGGAGATCCTCCGGACATGTATTGATTCCAATAACCCCGCGGCGCTGTGCAAAGGGGTGAAGATAGTGGCCGACATCCAACCGGATGTTCATCCCGTGGTCGCCGATACCACAAGGATGGAGCAGGTCTTCAACAACCTCCTCTCGAACGCCGTCAAATTCTCGGGTGAGGGGTCGACCATCGAAGTTTCGTACTCCGTGGAGAATGGGGGGAATGCGGTGGTCAAGATATGCGACCAGGGTCCGGGCATACCTGAGGAGGATCTGGAGACGGTCTTTAACAGGCACTACCAGGTTAAGAAGAATAGGAGGGCGGTGGGGCGGAGCATGGGGACCGGGCTCGGACTGTACATTGTGGCGACTATAATGGAACTCCACCAAGGGAGCGTCCGTGTGGAAAACCGGACCGCGGGCGGATGCTGTTTCACTGTGGAACTACCGTGCGGGACCACCCACGAGGCGGTGGACTATGTTGTAATGATCTTCGATCCGGCACGGACCATCGTGAAGTACCTGAAAGGTCCGCTTGCGAGCAAGCAGGTAAAGAGTGTTGTGGCGGGTAACATCTATGAGGCCAGGCGCATATACAACTACAGGTGGCCGGGTATGATCTTTGTCCACTACGACTCCATTGGACCGGAGGGACTGGAGTTCCTGCGATCTACTCAAAGCGGCGAGAGGAACCGGCCCATTATAGCGTGTATCCGGGATACGGAGGCCGGGGAAACGGAGGATCCGCTCTTTTCCCGTATTTTCGTTGCTCCGGTTCTCAATACGGAGGTGTGCGAATTCCTGGAAGAGATGTTGTTGGATAAGGCACGGGTATAAAGGAAGATGGGGAATTACCTTATACTGATCATCGATGACGACCCGGTTGAGCATGAGGTCCTTGGAGAGTATCTCAACCTCTACGGATATGAATTGATCCATGCCGAGGACGGGCGGCAGGGAATAGAGATCATGGTCACGAAGAGGCCGGATCTTGTGCTGCTGGATATCCAGATGCCGGAGATGGACGGTTTTGAGACCATTGCAGAGATAAAGAAGGATCCCGATCTGGAAGAGCTCCCCGTGCTTTTCCTGACCTCGCTCGACAGCCACCACCTGAAGGTTAAGGGCCTGGAGCTCGGGGCGGACGATTTTGTTACCAAGCCGTATAACAAGGCGGAGCTCCTGGCGAGGGTTAGAGTGGCGCTCAGGCGGTCGCAGCGCTACCGATCCCGCCTGAATGCGGCGCTAAGCGGGAGCCTCTCGCATATCGGTCTGGCCGAGGTCCTTCAAACACTGCATATAGGACAGAAGACCGCAACCGTTTTTCTGAAGGAGATAGATGGCGAGATAGTGATGGAGAGAGGACAGCTCATTCATTCGAAGCAGGGGGCCTTTACGGGACAGTCTGCATTATGCAGGATCTTCTTTCTTGAGAAGGGAACCTTTTCCGTGGACTTCAGTGGTCCACCCGCGGAGCTTCCCCGGAAAGCCCAGTCCATGCAGGCGGCATTGATGGACGTTATGACCTGTGTCGATGAGACTAAGAAGATACTCGAGGGCGTTGCCGGGGACAATCCCATGATAGAACCGGGGGAGTCCCTGAAAGAATATACCGCGATCGAGAGGATCAGCGATCTCTTTCCGCTGCCACTCCACGAGCTCCTTATTTTGATGGAAGGGGATCTCAAGGACAACGCCGAAGAGATCGTCGCGGCAGTGAAGAATGAAGGGATTAGAGTAGTAAATTAACGCAAAATCCAGTTGGAGGTATCTGCAAATGGCGAAGATACTAGCTGTAGCCAGCCAGAAGGGCGGTGTAGGTAAAACAACCACGGCGCTTAATCTGGGTTTCAGTATGAGGCATCTGGGGTCGAAGGTATTGATTATCGACGGGGATCCACAAGGTGGCATGGCAATCGCGAGCAACCTGAAGAGGCGTACAGAACTGGGGCTGGTCGATGTCATGAAGGGGGAATGTGGACCAGAAGATATCGTTATGCTCACCAAAGACAAGGCGATTGCCATCGCCGGAGTCGGGCGGATGGATCCTGAGAAGGTGGTCTTTCTCGAAAACGAGGCGCGGCAAGGGCAATTGACGACGTTGATCCACACCTTGGCACAGGGGTTTGACTATACGATCATAGATACCCCGGCGGGGGTTGGTGGTATCGTAAATGCCCTGTTGCGCGCGAGTGACGGTGTCCTGCTCATGGTTCAGGCACGCAGCCTTTCCCTCAAAACACTCCCCCACTTTCTGAAGCTGGTAAACTGGATAAAGAAGAACGGTCATCCATCATTGACGCTTGAGGGTGTGGTCCTCACGATGGTTCATCCGAACAGTGTATTGGAGATGAAGATCAGGGAAGAGATGAAGAGCTTTATACCCGAAAGGCTCTTCATCAAGACGGTAATACCGTTCAATGAACTTTTTGAGCAGGCCAGCATCCGGGCCGTCCCTGTCGTTATGCTTCGCAACGGTCTCAAGGCTTACCGTCCGTATATCAATCTGGCCATGGAACTGAAGGAAAGGGAATACGAAAAGGAGGATACGTCAGATGAAGATGGTCCTGGACTCTTTTGAAATAAAGGCGGCGCGGCAACTCTTCGATGAGTTACTGGAACCGGTGCCGGACAAGGCGCCCAAACCGCCCTCTCCCCCCGCGCTTCAACCGGAGCGGGAAACCCGGCCCATGGAGCCTGCCCCTCCTGTTTATACGGCGGACGACGGTAGTGCCGGGCTGGCTGAAGAGGGGACGGTCTTCAAAGGGGATCTGCTCGAAGAGGCCCTTGTCGCGATGTGCAAACGCGGAGGATTTCTCGGTGCGGTTGTGGCTGATGTGAACGGTCTGCCGCTGACGGCCTTCAACAGTCCGGTGACTGTTGAAGCCCTCGCCGCGTTTACCACGGTGCTCGGCGATGCCCTGGCGAAGTCCGGACAGTTACTCGACGAACCGAATGCCGATAATATAACGGTATATATCAACTACACCGACAAGGCCGTATTACGCAGGTTTATGGTCTGTGATAACCAGTACTTCCTAATGATTATCGCTCCCCAGGAGGTGGATGAAAGGAGTGAAGTCGAGGCATCCATTACTCAGTTGACATCCATATTGGAGCCCAAAAAGTGAAGGGAGCACAACATTGATATTGACCGTTGATGATGATGCGTCCGTTCTGGAGACGGTCAAAACAGTGCTGGAGAAGGACGGATTCCGGGTCGAGACCTTCGGCGATCCGGAGAAGGCCATGGAGTATCTGGCGGGAGAGGAGCCGGAGCTGATCATTTCCGATGTCATGATGCCAGGGATGGGGGGGATCGACTTCAAGGAGGCTTACAGCCGGCGCTTTTCCAGCCGTGCAACGCCGTTTATATTCCTTTCGAGCCTCTCCGATACGGCCAGCATGGTTAAGGGCCTGGAGTGCGGGGTGGACGACTATTTGGTGAAGCCTATTATACCGGACTTTCTGAGAGCGAAGGTACGCTCCATCCTCGCGCGCAAGACCAGATACAGTATCTCCACCTTCCATGGAGACCTCCAGAAGATGCCGTTTGTTAATATCATAAAGTTCTGCGAATTGAACGGGATGACCGGGGATCTCGAGATACGGAGCGAGACTATAAATACTACAATCAAGTTCCAGGCCGGGGATATGATAGTCGACGATACGGACGATGATTTCGACGAGGTACTCAACAAACTCTTTGACCTGACCAGCGGCACCTTTGCCATATACTCCAAGACCATCGACTACAAGGAGATAGAGGATTCCACCGCCGAGTTTGTTGAGCAAGCCGATAAACCCCCGGTTTCCGACAAGAAGGCGATGGGGCAGCTCTCCGGGGTCAAGGTTGGCAAAAGGCTCTTCCAGATACAGACGGAGCATGTCGTATATCCCGAAAACCGTATCGTAACTATCGTTGTCCTCGACGGTAAGATCGTCATGAAGAACTCAAGCCCCCCCCTGGAGACCGATGATCTTGAAGAAATAGGCAAGATCATAAAGGAGAAACACGCCGGTGTCGAGGCGGAAGTAAAGGGCAAGATCAACTCTCTCACTCAAAAGGAATCGGAAGATGAAGAGTCGGCGCAGGAAAGATTCAACCGCCTCTTTGAGGAAGGTTTCGACAAGTACCGGGAGAAGGACTATGCAGGGGCGTTGGCTGTTTGGGAGGAGGCGCAAAAGATAAATCCGGGCAACAATACGCTTGAGATCAACATGAAGATCGTTAGAAAAAAGCTCAAAGAGATGGAAGCCGAACCTTGAAGATACCCATCGAGCGCCTGTCTGCGCACTGTTTATCTCCACGACTTGCCGCGGGAAGCTGCAACTAAAGAAATCTCAAAACATGCCGAATCTTAAATAGTGGAGGATCTTGTGGCATAGGCGCGGCTGATATGCTGAAAGTATCAGGGGCGGCAACCTGCGACGGCCAACGGCCAGCCACTGAATCCTTTTGTCGGAAGCTTCTGCTATGGCGTAAGGTATGGATGTGAACCTCTTGAAAACTTCTCTACACCAACCATCCGCGAATGTCGAAGAGGGTGCATATACCGGTAGAATTCTTAACTCCCTCAGGACTGGAATAGTAGTGATTGACAGAGGGGGAAGCATCCTCCTCGCGAACCCCCGTGCGGCGGATATACTTCAACGGCCGCAGGGAGAGCTGGAAGGGGCGCGGATAGATACCGTATTGACCTCGATGGAGACGCTTATCGAGGCCGCTGACACGTCCCCTTGCGGCGAGTCCAGGTACCAGTGCGGTGTCAGTCTTCCGGGTGGAAGGCATGTAATCATAGGCTTCTCTATCTCTCCGGTGGAGAGGATTGTATGCAGGAAAGGTGGACAGCAATACGTGGTTGTGTTTCAGGATATTTCCCATTGGGAGAAGTTGCGCGAGGAGCGAAACCGGCTTCTACAACTTGCAACGGTAAACGATGTCCTGCCTTCGATCCTGCATGAATTGAAAAATCCGCTCGCGGCCATCGCCAGCGCTATTGAGCTGCTGTACGAGGAGATCCCGGAGGGGCGTGTGCAGAGGGATCTGTATACAGTCCTGAGCGAAATCCGCCGGATGAAGTTGACCTTTGAAGGTATAGGTTCTATAGGGTGCGAACTGCGTAGCCCGGACTACAACGCCGTGGACAGTGCCGGCCGTGAGGCGTTTCACATCCTTGAAGCGGAAGCACGGAAGAAGGGGATACGGACGAGATGCGAGGTACGTAATATGCCTCTGCTACCCTTCAACGGGGCGATGGTGCGGGCGATTATATTCAACCTTGTTATGAATGCCATACATGCCTGCAGTGAGGGGGATGAAGTTGTATTGACCGCCGGCTTGGCGGACCGCGACAGGGTGTTTGAAATGGCGGTTGAGGATACCGGTCCCGGGATGGACCCGGATGTTAGGATGAGATGCAAAGAACTATTCTTTACAACCAGGTCGAATGGAAGTGGAATCGGGCTGGCCTTTTGCAACAGTGCCGTCGAACCGGCCGGTGGTGAACTGCTGGTCGAACCGGGAGAGAGCGGAGGGACGCGCGTTACGGTGCGCGTTCCGATCGTCCCTTCGGAACGGGGAGTATCTACGGGAGAAAGATAGTAGAGATTCTGTCGGTCATGGCCGGCGGCGAGAACAGTTGGGTTAGGAACACGGTATGGCGCGCATTCTCATTATAGAAGATGAAGAGGTGCTCCGCTCTTCTATGGTTAAAGGCATAACCAAACTTCCGGGTGTCGAAGTGGTCGATGCTGGGTCTATAAACGACGCCCTGACCTTCATAGACCACTCCATCAATCTTATTATTTCCGATATCGACCTCCCGGACGGCTCCGGTATCGAGATCATCGGCGAACTGGGTAAACGTGGGCTTCGTATTCCTGTGATCTTCGCATCAGGTTATCTGCGTGCCTATCGTACGCAGATTCCACCTCATGCGAATGTGGCTGTGCTGGAAAAGCCCTTCAGCTTTGATGAACTGCGCAGCATCATACAGGAGAAGCTTGGTGACAGCGATGCCGCGGTGGATGCCCCCCCTTTCTCGGTGGCCGACTACCTCCAGCTCGCGTGCATGGGTCAGCATTCGGTGATTATCGACGTGTCTGAGGGTGGGGAGGGGAACGGACAGATCGTCGTCTCTTCAGGGAAGGTATGGGC
>WGFD01000285.1 GCA_015492395.1 Deltaproteobacteria bacterium
GAATACAAGATCGGGCGGGCTCACTTCAAACTTTTCCATAGCCTCCTGGCCGTCCTGAGCGAGCACAACATCGTACCCTTCGTCTCGCAGGATATCCGCCAGTGACCTCCTTATGCTGTCGGCGTCGTCAACGACCATGATGGTCTTCTTTCTTCTCATACCGTCACACCTTTCGTCGGAAGTTCTATTACTATCCTTGTCCCCTTCGGGAGATTGTCCTTGATCCTTATGAAACCGTTATGGTCGGCTATTATATTGCCTGCGATCGTGAGACCCAGCCCCGTGCCTGACTTCTTCGTGGAGTAGTAGGGTTCAAAAAGCCGTCCTTTATCTTCCTGCAGTATACCGCATCCGTCGTCGATGACCTCTATCCGTGCCATTCTTAAGGAGCTCTCGTAGTATGTGTTGACCGAGATCTCTCCCGAGTCCTGCATGGCGTTAATGGAGTTGTCTATAAGGTTTATAAGCACCCGCTTCATCTGATTCCTGTCAACCTGCATGGTTGGCAGCGCCGGATCCAGAGAGGTTGTAAATAGTATGTTCTTATGAGCCGTCTTATATAAGGTTATCGTCTCTTCGACTATATCATTGAGGTTGTTTAAAGAAGGAGCCGCCTTAGGCAGCCTGGCAAAGTTTGAGAACTCATTGACCAGTGTCTTAAGCTCTTCCACCTGCTTGATTATAGTGTTAGTGCAGTCATCGAATATCTTCTTGTCGGAAGGCAGCTTGTCCAGGTACTTTTTTCTCAATCTCTGGGCCGAGAGCTGAATTGGTGTCAGGGGATTTTTTACCTCGTGCGCGATTCTTTGGGCCACCTCACGCCACGCCATCATCCTCTGTACCTTAAAGAGGTGCGTCAGGTCATCCAGCACCACAACCATACCCAGCGGTCTTCCCGATTCATCCTGAAGCATGGTCAGATTGACAAGCACGAGTATGTCCTGATCCTTGACCTTCGCCCTTATCTGTCTTTCCAGTGTTTGCACCCCGGAATTACCTATCTCCTTGATCATTTCATCAAGCAGGTCTTTCTCGGTTTCTGGAAAGACTGCCCTGTAGTCTTCACCCAGGACATCCTTGTCCAGTCGTAATATCTCTTCCGCCACCTTGTTGATTGCAGTTATGTGACCGGTCCGGTCTATGGATATGACCCCTGCCGGGACGTTGCCGAGTACCGTTTCAATGTATCCCCTCCGTTGCTCCAACTCCGCGTTTTTATCCCTCAAGTTGAGATTGGCCTCTTCCAGCCTTGATTTACTTGCCTTGAGATCCGCAGTCATCCTGTTAAAGTCCTTGACAAGGGTCCCTATCTCATCCCTTGATTCCACCTCTATCTTGTAGTCAAGGTCTCCGCTGGCAATGGCATGGGTTCCTTCCGCCAGTTCGTGTATGGGGACGGTTATCTCTTTGGCTATATACCTACCGATCCAGATTGCAAAAAAGATTATTACAAGTGTGATCAAGAGGAGGATTGTGAAGTAGCTTGCCTTGACCGGTTCCTTGAGTATGTTGAGCTGCTTGTAGGCGTCGAAGGTGGAGGATATATCCTCCACCTTTGCCATAAGACTTCTTGGAATATAGTAGCTGGTAACGACTGCGCCTAGTACCCTCCCGTCACTATCGATAATAGGCGCGGCCCCCCTTACGACATCCCCCACCTCCATATTGTGGATAAAGCTCGATACGGTTCCCTTAAAGACATTACTCAACCGTTGTGGTGATATGTCCGGGACCATATGCTTGTTGATACTTTGGGATATGGAGTAAGAGACCCTCGCCCCGTCGGTGGTGAATACCTCCACGGTCGACAGCGCCATAAACCTCATCTTGTCCTCGATATAGTTCCTGAGACTTATCGGGCTGTGAAGCAGGTCTTCTTCTCCTATCCTTGCCGCCATCTGGTATGCCCCTGAAATGGTACTGTCTTTTGTATTACTATAGTAGTGCTGCGCCAGTTTCAGTGAGTCCCTTAAAGAGTCTTCCACCTTAATCGCAAACCACCCTTCTATGCTCTTGTTGATGAAGCCTATGGCGACGACAAATAGCAAGAATGTGGGTATTATGGAAAAACCTATGAATGCCACTATGAGCTTGGTCCGGAGCCGTGAACCTACGACCTTGCTCTTACTCTCGAAGAAGAGCTTTACGGAATTCCTGAGGATGAGAAATATCAGGAGGATGAGCAGTATGATATTGATATTTATCAGGCCGTATACGAATAAATTAGTCGCGATCGGCAGGTTATTGCTGGAATCTGCTATGTGGATCAACGCATAGGTAAAGAGAAGTGTGGTCAGACCGATCAATATGATCAGGTACTTCTCGCGTCGTCTTCTCTTAAGCTCTTCTGTTTTCTGTCCGGGATCCATAAGGTGGTTATAAAGTCTGCTGACGGCGGTGCATGCCTAAATTCTTTTAAGTGCCGGTGGATTTTGCAAGAAATAAACGGCTGTCTCAGAGGTCAAAGGCTGAAGTCCTCGGCAAACCAGTCTGTTTCAAAGTTCCAGAAGGAGACGAAGAACAGCATATAGTTAAGCGGGAATGGCAGGTCTATCGTATCCAGTTCAGCCTTTATCGTGACTCTGTAGGTCCCGCTTCTTTCCAGCTCCTTGCCGGGAACTATCAATAAATGCCTTACCGTGGACATCATACGCTTCATCTCGTCCATCTCTTGTGTTGTCACACGTTCATTGCGTCTTTCCCCGAAGGTTACGTGATACTCATCCTTAAGGCTATCATATTTCACGGTATGCTGAAATGTTATATCGTTAATCATCTTATCAAACCAGAGGGCCTTCTTGCGATAAAGTTTTACCCTGAATGTGAATGAGGTTGTGATACCGCTCTTTATTGCCTCTTCTATATCACCCGTGAAGGCATCTATTACGGTAAAGGAGACCACGGCACCGGGTTTTGTGGAGATCAACACATTATCGATCCTGGCGTTCTGCGAGTAAGCTAGGGATGGATATATTAGAATCGGCACGATTGCCGGAGGTATCAACAGTAGTATTTTGACCAGGCATATGAATGCACGGGTGGAGCCGGGAGCAGAGGGGAGATGCAATGGGTCTATATGTTTACCTCCGTTTAAGGTATTTCTTACGGCATCGGCCAATGCTGATATATCCTTGTTGTTCATCATATGCGTATAGGTGCATAAGGTCTTATGGCCGGGCAAACCATTGGGACCGGTGACTCCTCTCTTTCGGACAAGCAAGTTGCGGGAGATCCGCCTGCTCCACGTCCTCCCTGCTCGGATTCGGGTCGCCGGAAGCTCTGAGCAAACCGGATCCTCCTCAACAATATATTCCAAAAAGGCTGGGTGGACAAGAGGTTTGTAGTATAGACCCTTAAAAATATGCAACGGACGAACTTTCCATAGGCCGCCGCAGGGGTGTCATGGAGCATAAAAAGTTTGACATTCGAGCCGCGGGTGAATAGAATTAAGGAAAGTCTGATTTATTCAGACCTTCCGCGCGGCACAGGGATATGCCGCCATTTTCAATGGCTGTAAGTCATTGAAAATGTGAGAAAAAGAAAAA
>WGFD01000286.1 GCA_015492395.1 Deltaproteobacteria bacterium
TCTGTCCACAGCAGCGTCCCCGATTCATCATAAAGCCTGAAAGTCATTTTATAGTTTCCCTCCGGTACGGGCTGCTCGCTCGAGTTGAACAACAACCCCTGATAATTGATGAGTCTTGGTATGTCAGCGAAAACATGCGTGGGCGCAAAGGCGAATGTTAAAATCGCCAAAAAGAAAACAATTCTCTGTCGAGTAGACATATCATTCTCCTTTAAATTTACAATTAAAGCATGTGAGAAGAACTATGCCCCTCACAGAACCCGCCGTGCGGTTTTCCCGCAACGGGCTCTTCACTAATATTCACGTTAATAACTGTAAAGCGTATAGAAATCGTGATAAATCCTGGGCTTGGGAAGCGGATACTTCTCTAAATACTCACGATAGCTCTCCCAATTATAGCTCTTTTTCTGACTGCGTCGATTCAGCCATTTCAGCACTAACCGCACCGTCAGATAATAGAAGCGCTTGATCCCTCGGTAATTACCACTCACTCCATAATATTGAAAGTGTCCTCTTAGCTTGGCACATAGGATAGGCCACCAGTCCTTCACTGGTGCTACATTCCTCACCGACCTGAGCCAGTTGTTCATCTCTTTCATCTTCGCGCTGAATCGCTTCCGATCCGTCGTTCTGCCTACCTTAAATCTTCCGCTGCGGGTCTTGTCGCAAAAATGCGTAAAACCCAGAAAGTTAAATGTGCCCGCTCGCTGACCTTTCTTGCTGGCATTCTCTACCGCATACCTGCCAAAACCGATGATTTTGGTCTTGTCCTCTGCCAGTTCCAGTCCGAATTTCTCCAACCGGTTCCGCAGTGCGACCAGTATCTGTTCCGCGTCATCTTTATATTGGACGCAGATCACAAAATCATCAGCATATCTTACCATCATGACGATACCTCGACTCTGCCGCTTGACAACTCTTTCCAGCCACAAATCGAGAACATAATGTAAATAGATATTTGCCAGGATCGGCGAGATGATGCCACCTTGCGGTGTGCCTTTATCCGTCATCTGCCACTTCCCTGCTTCCATCACACCCGCTTTCAGGAATCTGACAATGTAGCGCAGTAGTTTCTTATCACTGATTCGCTCCTGAAGACATCTCAGCAGCCAATCATGGTTCACATTGTCAAAGAATCCCTTGATGTCAGCGTCAATCACATGGTTAATGGGATACTTCATGATGTTCTTGTCCACCCGATTCAATGCATCATGACAACTTCGCCCCGGGCGAAATCCATAAGAACTGTCCAGAAAATCAGCTTCATAAATCGCCGTTAATATCCGCGCAATTGCCATCTGAACGATCTTATCCTCTATGGCGGGAATACCCAACGGTCGCAGTTTGCCATTCGCCTTCGGAATGTAAACCCGCCTTACTGGCTGCGGTCGATACGAAAACCGTTTCATCCGTGCCACTAAATCTTCTATATTGGCATCCAGATTCAGCTCGTATTCCTCCAGCGTGACATTGTCAACACCTGTTGCCCGTCCCTTCTTCAACTGATAAAAGCATTCCTTTAACCCATCCTTATTCAAAAGATGAATAAGGTTGTTAAATTTACACTGCCTATCCTTTACAGCTATCTCCGATATGAGGTTCAGTTGCGTTTCCATAGTGTCTCCAATTCGGTGATTCGACTATGTCTCCCTTCTCCTCTACATAATAGTGCTAACCCCTTCGAGTATCCTTCAAAACGGATTCACAGGACGTTACCCCTGCTACACCTCTAATATGGGTTAGTCCGACTTCCTGTAAGCCTTCGGACTTCCTCCCTCTGCGGTCGTGCCATCCTACTTTCTCTCCAGCTACTGAGTGTGTGTTGCTGTCGCAAGCGGCAGGTTCCTCGTTTCACCAGATTACAGAGCTTACAGGATCTCCCAAGTTCCTGTAGCTTCCTTGCAATATCATACCACGGACTCAGACCCCGAAAGAGCAATCTATCTCTCACCATAACAAAATAGATCATGCTGTCTTCCAGCACATGAAAACTGTCGACCTCTTTGACGTTGAGTATTACGGGGCTCAATACCTTCACTCGCGTTGCGGTCTGATATCTCCTTCCAGTTGGCTTCACTTGCTTCGTTACCTCCACAAGTGCAACTTTCAGTGATGGGCTGCTGGTTAGGCTTTACCCATATCGGACTTTAACCGATAAGAAACTACAAGCTTCGCTTGGCGCACTCATAATCATACTCCAGCACTTCGTTGAACGCATCGCGCAAATACCCCAGAGCTTGTACACCGCACTTGCCAAGTGCTACATCGCTGCCCTCCTGGCCATTCCAGTACACCACAACGCGGGCCTCTAA
>WGFD01000287.1 GCA_015492395.1 Deltaproteobacteria bacterium
ATATAGGATACTGGCGGATGGCCGATGCCATCGCGCCGGCGGTCATCCTGGGACAGACATTCGGCCGGTTCGGCAACTTCATGAACGGCGACGCGCACGGGAGGCCAACCGATATGCCATGGGGGATAGTGTTCCCCCCCGGAAGCATAGCGGGCATGGAGTTCCCCGGAACTCCCCTGCACCCCACGATGCTGTATGAGATGGCTATAAACCTTGCCATATTTATCTTCCTCTGGTTTTGGCTTAAGAAGAGGGCGCACAGGGATGGGTTTATCTTCGCGTCGTACATAGGCCTCTATTCAGTGGGAAGGTTCTTCGTGGAGCACTTCAGGGCCGACAGCCTCATGCTGGGACCGTTGAGGGCGGCCCAGGTTGTGAGCCTTGCGGCTGTGGCTGTATCTCTTGCAGCGATATTGAAATGGGGGTTGTGGAGGGCTCCTCAAAGGATGAGTGGCGAACAACGACGGCAGGACCGGTGAGAGTGAACTTCACCCTCTATCTGATAACCGACCGCAACCAGGTTCCAGGTGGAAGGATCGTTGAGACGGTTGAATGCGCCCTTAAAGGGGGGGTCAGGTGTGTACAGTTGAGGGAGAAGGACCTGGGGGGGAGAGGACTGTTCGAACTTGCGATGGAACTGCGGAAACTGACGGCCTCTTACGGGGCGAGACTCGTAGTAAACGACAGGGTAGACATAGCGATGGCGGTCGAGGGTGACGGTGTACACCTGGGACAGGGGAGTATTGGCCCCGGAGATGCACGGAGACTATTGGGCTGCAATAAGCTCATAGGTGTGTCCACGCACAGCCTCGAAGAGGCCCGTCGGGCCCGGGATGAAGGCGCTGACTTCGTCACCCTTGGACCTGTATTTCACACTCCATCAAAGGCCCGGTACGGACGACCCATAGGGATTGAGACCGTAAGGGAAGTGAAAGCCGGCGTGGATATCCCGGTCTTTGCCCTGGGGGGTATAGATAAGGAGAAGGTCAGGGAGATAATGGATGCTGGCGCCGATGGTGTTGCGCTGATATCGGCCATAATGGCCTCTCCGGACCCTCAGAGGAAGGCCGGTGAGATGGTATGCGTGGTTGAGGGTTATGTCGGCTAGCCTTTGGTTTCATGCTACGGCTACTTTAATGGAAGGCTAAGGCAGGCAGGTGGCACACGGCTTGGTTCGGAAAGTTTAAATTGAGGGGCTGTCGACCGGTGGGTGCCGTGCCCCACTGGGTAAACCTCGAAACTACTACTTATAAGGGGTCTGTATGACACGGTTAGAAGAGGCAAGAAGAGGGGTGATAACGGAGGAGGTTAAGGAAGCGGCCATGAGCGAAGGGGTAAGGCCTTCCTGTATCCGCTCCGGCATGGCCGAGGGGACAGTGGTCATAACCGTAACGTAAAACGTAGGGATGCCATAAAACCACTGGCTATCGGTAGGGGGCTCAGGACGAAGATAAACGCGAATATAGGCACGTCACAGGACCGAGTGGATATTGAAGAGGAGTTGGAGAAGTTGAGGGTGGCCGTCTCTCATGGCGCGGATGCCGTTATGGACCTCTCTACGGGTGGTGATGTGGGCTCCATAAGGAAGGTGGTCATGGCCGAGTCTCCCGTGCCTATAGGTACGGTTCCAATCTACCAGGCTGCGTTGGATGGTCTCAAGCGTGGAAAGTCCTTTGTTGAACTTTCAAAAGAAGAGATATTCGAGGTAATCGAGAGGCATGCAGAGGACGGTGTTGACTTCATTACCGTGCATTGCGGCATATCAAGACAGGCCCTCGAGAGGATCAGGATAGAGGGCCGTATAATGGGCATAGTCAGCAGGGGTGGAGCGCTGATGGCTGAGTGGATGCAGTTTAACAGGCAAGAGAACCCGCTATATGAGGACTTCGACCGGCTTCTGGAGATCGCGAAGGAATATGACATGGTCCTGAGCCTTGGTGACGGTCTCAGGCCCGGCAGCCTTGCGGACGCCACCGACAGGGGACAGGTGGAGGAATTGGTTATCCTCGGCGAGCTTGCTCAGAGGGCGAATGAGGGCGGTGTCCAGGTCATGATAGAGGGACCTGGGCATGTCCCGCTGAACCAGATAGAGGCTAATGTTATACTCCAAAAGAGGCTTTGCCACGGGGCTCCGTTCTATGTGCTCGGTCCTCTGGTGACTGACATTGCACCGGGCTACGATCATATAACCTCCGCCATAGGCGGCGCCGTGGCAGGCGCCGCCGGAGCGGATTTCCTCTGTTATGTGACTCCCTCCGAACACCTTCGGCTCCCTGACGTGGATGATATAAGGGAGGGTGTCATCGCATCCAGGATAGCGGCCCATGCGGCCGATATCGCCAAGGGAGCGACGGGCGCGATGAAGAGGGATGTAGAGATGGCCAGGGCGCGCAAGGCATTGGACTGGGAGAAACAGATAGGGCTTTCCATTAACCCGGAGAGGTCCAGGTTGCTGAGAGAGAGCAGCCTCCCCGGGGAGCCGGATGTCTGCAGCATGTGCGGCAGTCTCTGTGCAATCAAGGTTTCCGGTAGAACCGAGTAAGATGGCTTGGGCAGTAGTCGCGCCGGCAAGGTTTCAATCCATGCGATATTAACCTCTTTCATATCAATTTTCTCCTCTTCTTCTCTATTGACACGCTAAAACATAATAGATATAACATAAAGCCTGAAATGGTTATCTGGATGAGAAGGTATGTGCTAACTCCTCTTGCCGCGGTAATGTTCCTGGGAGGCACGGTCCTTGCGGACGTATCGTTTCCCGGAGTGGGCCGGATAGAGGCGGTCCTGGACGTCGATTTCGGCTACAGGGTTGATACTCTCGACTGGAGCATCGCTGGGGAGTCTCCATTTGGGAACAACGTCAACATACTCTCTGAACTGATATGGAAGGGCCTGAATATATACCAGGTGGGGGGGATTCTCAGGGTATTCGACGAGAGGGGTTTTGTGATGAAGGGCTATATGGACTATGGTTGGGTGCTTGACGGCGACAACCAGGACTCGGATTATGCAGGCAACGACCGTAGGATGGAGTATTCCAGGTCCAATAATGCTTCCGACGGCGGGAGGGTGTACGACATATCCCTGGGGTGGGGTTACAGGTTAAGGCCGGGTGGCGGTCCGTTTACCGTTATACCCCTTGTCGGCTACTCGTACCATAAACAGAACCTCAAGATGAAGGACGGCTTTCAGACCGTCTCCAGGCAGGACATAGATCCGGATGTCCCTTCGGTAGGCCCGTTTTCAGGACTTCAGAGTGTTTACGAAGCCAGGTGGAAGGGGCCGTGGCTCGGCCTTGAGATGGCCTATACGGCTTCTGGAAAGGTGAGCATACATGGCGGGGTGGAGTACCACTGGGTAGACTACCGCGCAGAGGCGGACTGGAACCTGAGGACCGATCTGGATCATCCCAAGAGCTTTACCCATGATGCCGACGGCACCGGTATAGTCTGGAGTGCCGGTCTGGTCTACATCTTGACCGAGGGGTGGTCATTGAATGCCGCAATCGATGGCAAAGACTGGTCTACCGGAACCGGTAAAAATACCTACTACAGATCCGACGGGAGCACACCGACTACAACCCTCAACGAGGTGGAGTGGGACTCGATTGCAGGGACACTGGGTCTTACCTATACTTACTAACCCTTGATAGAAAGCGATAACTTGCAGTGCGTCGACAGGTGTTGACGTCCGCTGCACCGCCGGATGGTTGATTACGTTGATGCCGTTGGAAGGCTATACTGTTGTCAACAAATAGAAATGTCCGGTTTTATGACAAATGAAATGTCC
>WGFD01000288.1 GCA_015492395.1 Deltaproteobacteria bacterium
GCGACATGGTGCCCTCCCTGCAAGGAGGAGATGCCGTCGATGGAGGCGCTGTATAACAGATTCAAGGACGAGGGCCTGGCCGTTGTAGCCGTCACATCCTATGAGGGCAGGAAGAAGGTGGCGAAGTTTATAAAGAGTAATGCTTACACCTTTACGGTCCTTTTGGATAGTAGCGGGATGGTCAGCAGGGAGTACAAGGCCGTCTTTATCCCCACCACCTTCCTGATAGACAAGAACGGCATGGTGGTTGGGAAGGTGACAGGTAGCAGGAACTGGGGCAGTGACAGCGCCTATAACCTTATAGAGGAGTTGCTTGACAGATGACTCAGGATGTAACCATACCCTTTGCGTTCCTGGGAGGACTGCTGTCGTTCGCCTCACCGTGCGTTCTACCTTTAGTACCTTCCTATGTGTCCTTTATCAGCGGGATATCATTCGAGGAGCTCACCGAGACTAACAACAGCGAGATCAAGAAGGTGATCTTTGCAAATTCCGTGATGTTTATTCTGGGATTTTCCCTGGTCTTTGTGTCTCTAGGCGCGTCGGCAAGCTTTTTGGGACAGCTTATCATGACCTATCAGGATATAATCAGAAAGGTGGGCGGTATTATAATAGTCCTTCTGGGCATACATATTGTCGGGGTAATAAACCTCAAGATACTTCAACGGGAGAAAAGATTGCACTTTTTCAGGGAAAAGCCGGTTGGTTTCTTGGGGTCGTTCCTTGTGGGGATCGGGTTTGCGGCCGGCTGGACTCCGTGTATCGGGCCCATCCTGGCGACGATATTGATAGTAGCCGCATCTTCCGACACGATCTGGTTCGGGTTTGTCCTTCTTGTAGCCTACTCGATGGGCCTTGCTGTCCCGTTTCTCATCACATCATTGGGTATCAATACCTTTCTTAAACACTTTAACAGGTTCAAGAGGCATATGAGGATAGCATCCATAATCACCGGAGGATTTCTTATTATCGTGGGGGGGTTGATTTACTCGAATTATTTTGCTATACTGTCAGGGTATCTGAACAGTGTAATTCCACTTACAGGATGATAAACCATGGCTGGAGTGAAGGTAGATATCTATTTGAAGGGCGGCTGCCCTCTCTGTAGAGAGGCAAAGGGCATAGTCGAAAAGGCAATGGATGATATCCCTTTTACTACCAGAGAGATAGATATTACATCGAGTGAAGAGCTTCTAAGGAAGTATAAAGACGACATCCCCACCATATTCATCAACGGAACAAAGTCATTCAAGTACAAGGTTGATGAGGGTGAGTTCAAGAAAAAGGTCCGCAGGGAGATGATCAAGATGAAGATGTCCAGGCTCTCGAGGGACAAGGCCAGGTACAGATAGCCTCATTACTCCTACCCTATTACATGTTTTGCAACTCGTCTATTCCAAGGATATTGATCTGGCTTAGATCCCTGCCGGGGAAGAAGGACTTCAACTGTTGAAGGACGACACCCTTTGGCGCGAAGCTGGCCAGGAATACGTCTATCTTCTTTTCTGATATGGCACGTATCGTTTCAAGGAACTCAAGCTGGTGTTCTTTCTCCTTAATATAAATCTTTACCTTCGCTTCGTAGGCCTCCCCCCTCTGTGATTCCATATCCCATGCCGCGACGTCCACCTTCTGTCCAGCGGCCTTTGATCTGTCTATGCGGCTGTCCCATCCATTTATGACCACGTAACACTCTCTTGCCACTATAGAATTGGCGCGCGCGGCATACTTCTCTTTCACCATGTAATAGATGTATGTTTCGGGGAACAGGCTCCTGTGCTTTCCCAGTTTGTCCCACCCTTCGTAGGTCTGGGAGAAGCTGGAATAGAGGGAGAAGAGGTGCTTGAAGAACTGAATATAGGTGGGATCATTGTCGAAGCTCATCTTCTTGATCCATGACTTCACCTTTCGGGGCAGGTGTTTGACATCCGGCAGGTTGATCAGGTCATCCTCTTTGTAACAGAAGCAAATGATAGAAGCGTAGTTGTGAAAGTCCTTTTTATTCTTGAGTAATATGGTGAGTATTGCCTTGATGTCGGGCATCTCCTCAAGGGACTGTACATATTCCAAAGATTTTTCATCTTCAGGAAACCGGACGTCCAAGAGACTAATCCTCCGGTTGGGTGGAGAACTGGGGTGAGAGTATGATAGGGCCGAACCCCATTCTGTCTGTCAGATATGCAATAGAGGCGCAACTGTAGGGGAGGCACTGGTTTATGAGAAAGTCCGCATTCTTCTTATCCCGAACTACGTTGTGCA
Source organism: Deltaproteobacteria bacterium (assembly GCA_015492395.1). GTDB lineage: Bacteria > Desulfobacterota > GWC2-55-46 > S146-70 > S146-70 > S146-70. The sequence goes on from WGFD01000288.1 coordinate 2,260, forward strand.
AGTCCGACGGTTCCACCTTATCCTTAAGAAAAACCACGCCACCGACGACTATTTCTATATTGAATGGTCCATTCTCAGGGGTGAATGATATCGTGTCTGTGACGGATATTGAAAATGTATTTACCTTCTTCCCTGATGGGATGTCGAATGAGTGCTTGATGTCCCTCTGTATCGAAAAGCCCTTCGCCGCTGATTTGACAGAGATATCCGTATTCCTGTCGGCGTGCACGCTTTGAACGAAAAGATCCAGCCCTTTTAGTTGCTCTTTGAGATGCAAGATCGGCCCCTGTCAGAGATATAGCTGCAGAGTTATTTTGACTTTACCTTGGAGGTTTTTCTTTTGGAGGTACATGGAAAAAAGCCCTTCCGGGGAGTAGTGTGGGCGTTGAGGTTGATGCGGTAATTGGATGACACCTTTTCAAGTTGGAAGAGTTCCACCGGTATCTGTTCCTTCTGGGGCTTATGTAGAAAGTCATCTAGGTTGCTGACGTATCTGCTGACTATACGGTTATTATTACGTAATGCTTTTGCCTTTTGCATGTCTTTACCGTAGTAGTGCGGTACGGATGCCAGCCAGAGGAGGTAGTCGGGGTCGTCCGAATCTCTCATGTCTTCCAGTGCGGATAAGAGGTAATCCCCGCTGTGGGCCAGCCTAGTGATACATTCGAGCGACTTCGTGTCGGCAAGATCCGAGAACGACTTGAGTAGCGGCAGGACCTGTTTAAACAGGCCTACAAGCTCCTTTTCTTTGCTCAGCCTGGCCTTTATATCCTTTACGGTTTCTTTGCAGGTAAGGTCTTTGCTCGATAGCTTTTCTATTCCGCACTTGGACCTTATAAGTGAGTCTATGTGTGACAGGAGCTCCAGACAGAATACGCCTACCACGACCTTGGAGGCGATAGACGATAACATCTTTTCAGAGTCCCTGTCGATATGCCAGAGAGAGGCGATCCTGTCGTAGATGGTCTTCGAGAGACTGTGTGTGAAGCGTTCGGAGAGCAACTCCCGGAGAGACTTCTCCAGCTCTTTAGAGGTGCATCCTTGAGATAGCATACTATACTCATATATAAGCTATGCGCACCTGTTTGTCAAGCTAAATCTCCATTCCTGCCAAGCGATGGCGGATTTGAGGCTCCATGCGGCAAGCCGCAGGGAGTCTTCAATATTCCTGCTATAATATCCAGGTTTCTAAAGTAATATTACGAAGGTTCCGATAAACTATCTAGGTGCGCGTCCCCTGAAATTGTTGTTTTTATTGAATATATATCACAAGAGCATTTCCAGCAGCTTGCTGCAGGGAGCTTCAATAATAGAGGTGTAGTCCGCATATGAATTTCATGTCTAACATCAAGATCAGAAATAAGCTCTTTATAATGC
>WGFD01000289.1 GCA_015492395.1 Deltaproteobacteria bacterium
ACTACCAGCACTTTCCACTGCTCAACCAGTTCGGCCGTGCCTTCAAATCGAGTGGGTACACCATGACGGGAGGTGATCAAGGCCTATTGGAAGGCGATTTTCTCTCTCTGCCGACCGTCCTGAACGCGACGTTGATAACCAAGACCAAATATATCAAAACAAACGGCAGTGTCGATGGCGGAACGAACGAAGGTGTGGTAAATTTCCCTGATGATGCGGCATTATTCTTGGCCGGTCGCGTCGGTGAGCGCATAGGCTTCACTCTCGAAGCTCAGTTGACGGACCCGGATGAGCCGGTGTTTGACTCTTTCAAGATGCCTATTACGATATACGAACTTGATGGCACAAACTTCCAGGTCATCCCGTATACGACGGATATGGCAGGGGCGGCCTATGGCTTTGAGCTCCTGAATACAGGTGCGATGATGATGCTGCGTACCATAGAGAATATGATGGCTGCATCGTCACAGATGTTTAGCATGACTACAGGCGCAGCAAGCGGTGTTGCTTTTGTTGTCAATAATCCCAAGTGGTTTGTAAACTATAGCCCGTGGACGCCGGAACATTCAGGGGCGAAGGAAGGTGCCGGTCCGTACCTCCACTATCTCCGCGCGGCAGTAATGCCGCAGTACAATGGATGGGATATCGGAGCGGGCTTTCAATGGTGGGGTGGAACAGGCAAGAATGATAGCAGGACTCCCAACAGAGATAAAGTAGATGCATGAGCTTTGGACTTCCAAGCACAGGGGACCACCGTCGGCAACATGCCGCTCGGCCTGTATCTTACCTATACAACCGCCGGTAAGTCCGGCGCCGATGAACCGGCTAATCTCTACAACTCCACTACTAACGCTGACAAGAATGCCTGGTCTGTACTCGCTGAACTGGGTATCATTCCAGGAAGGGCTACGGTACTAGTCTCATACCTCGATGGCGACAATGGCAAAGCCTCCGCTAACGAGGACAATGCCATGACTATAGGGGGTACATACTTGGTAGCGCAGAACTTTCAGCTCCAGTTGAACCATACAATATATGATGGGAACAAGTACGATGGAAGTCCTGCAAATGGCGACCAGAAGACCATGTTAATGCTCTTCGCCGCCTTTTAAGCCGGGGACATGATTACTAAAGAAGGGGGAATGGAGAGCCGATCCTCCTTCTTTATCTTTTGAGTAAATAGTGAGAAGATTAGGGCTGCCCGTCGGTTTGCCCTTTTATTTCAAAAGAACTTCAACAAATAGGGTAGTGTCATCGCAGGTCGTGATAGGGGCATTCCTTCCTCTTAGTCCTGAATATCTTAGGGAACCTCTGAATAATTCATCCCTGAATTATTCAGAGACGAAAAAGAAAAAGTGCGATTTTTCTTTTTCTCACGTTTTCAATAACTTACAGCCATTGAAAATGGCGGCATATCCCTGTGCCGCGCGGAAGGTCTGAATAAATCAGAACTTCCTTAGGAATTTCTGAATACCTCTAGATAATAGAGATAGGTCACGCAACGATAACGACCCAGCCAAAAAATTCTATCAATATCACCCCTAGAAGCATGACACAGGGTAAATATGGTTTGAACATGCATAGCGAGCGCCTGTCTGCTGTGGCACCTGCGCCTGTCGCCAGGATTGACCTGTCTGCAGGATTGGCAGGCAGGCATTCCCCGCAGCTTGCCGTGGGGAGCTTCAATTGACACTCCGGCCCTCTATTGCTATAGTCAAGAAGATACCAAAAAAATAAGAAGGAGGTGGTGGCATGAGCTTCTGGGAGAGGATGCGGGATGAGCTCAAGAGGGCTATGGAGGAAGGATGGCTTGTGGTGAAGGAGGGCGCGAAGGTGGCGGCGGTAAAGACTGAGGATATGGCTAAGATCGGGAAGTTGCGCTACCAGGTCTATGGTCTTAACCGGAAGGCGGAAAAACACCTGACGGAGATAGGCGGCAGGGTCTATGATATGGCGAAGCCGCCATGGGAGAACCCCCTTTCCGACCAGGAGATCTTGAGGTTGGTTGAAGAGGTTAAAAAGGTGGAAGAAGATATCAAACGTATTGAAGCAGAGATAAGCAGGCTCAAGGGCAGAGAAGAAGAGGGTGACAAGGAATAGTTAATGATGGTTCTTGGCTTGCGCTGCTTTCCCTGGCCGGGAGGATAGTGCAGGATGCCTGCTGCACCCTCCGGGTATGGTGCATTGGTCGATCCCAGGGTACATTTGACGGCTCCATCTTTGCCGTTTCGCCGATCTTGTTTGACTCAGTACCATTGACAACTATACAGAGCGTTATGGCTGGCACTCCTGGCTCGTCATTGCGCTTTGCTCTGCTTTGTGATGTCGCTGCTCTGTAGGGCAGGACGTATCTATAGCGTTGTGTATGGATCCAAGATGAATGATCATACATGGTACAGACTGAGCATAAGGGATGCCCTCCGCGAGCTTGAAACCGGAGAGGAGGGACTCTCATCGGATGAGGTACGGGAACGGCTGAAGAGGTATGGTCCCAATCGGCTCATGGAAGAAGATCGGGTGAGTAAGCTCCGTATCCTATTGCACCAGTTTACCAGTCCCCTTATCTATATCCTCCTTGCAGCATCCGTTGTTACTGCTTTTCTACACGAATATATCGATACCGGCGTCATACTTGCCGTTGTAGCACTGAACGCCGTAATAGGTTATTTTCAGGAATTCAAGGCTGAAGAGAGTGTCAGGGCCCTGAAGAGGATGGTGGTTCCCAGGGCACGGGTGATGAGGGATGGTAAAGAGATGGAGATCAATAGCGAGGATCTGGTTCCCGGCGATATCGCGCTATTGTCATCCGGGATGAAGGTCCCTGCCGATATGCGTCTCATCAGGGCATTGGAGTTGAGGGTTGACGAGGCTATGTTGACCGGCGAGTCGCTGCCTGTAGAAAAGGATGTGCATGCCATAAAGGAGACGAACCTTACTCCCGGTGATCAGAGAAACATGACCTTCATGGGGACAACTGTACTGAGCGGCAGAGGCAAGGGCGTTGTGGTCGAGACAAACGGTAGGACGGTGCTCGGCCAGATAGCCACGGAGGTTGAAGTGGTGGATGTCGCCAGGTCCCCCCTGCAGGGCAAACTGGAGTATTTTGCCAGGCTTGTGGGCCTGTTTGTCCTAGGGTTTACCGCAGGCCTCTTCTTTGTCGGGATACTCATCGGGATAAAACCTGCCGATATGTTCATGATCGCGGTTGCAACCGCGATTTCAGCCATACCTGAGGGCCTTCCCGTTGCGGTTACCGTCGCTATGGCGATAGGTGTAAACAGGATGGCCCGCAAGAATGCCATTATAAGAAGGCTCACGGCGGTGGAGACCCTCGGGAGTACAACCGTCATATGTTCCGATAAGACCGGGACCCTCACAAAGAATGAGATGACCGTAAGGCTTGTTTATGATGTTAAGCATGTGTACGAGATAACCGGGAGCGGATACGAACCTGTCGGTGAGATATTGCGTGACGGTGTGCCGGCAGATCCTAAGGATTCGACTGATCTGCAGATGCTTCTCAGGATAGGCATGCTCTGTAATGAGTCGAATCTCTATGAGAAAGATGAACAGTTCCGTATAGATGGTGATCCTACAGAGGGAGCGCTAGTGGTATCGGCCATGAAGGCCGGTTTCAACCGTGACGATGAAGCCAAGGCCTATCCGCAACTGGCTATAGTTCCGTTCGAGTCCGAGAGGGGGTATATGGCTACCCTTCACAGGCATGGTAGCCGGCACTATATCTTTGTCAAGGGTGCTCCTGAAAAGGTTCTGGATCTGTGTACGAGGTGCCTTGCGGATGATGCGTTAAGGACCGAAGAGATCATGGACGTCGCGGACCGGTTCGCTCAAGAGGGGATGAGAGTCCTTGCTATGGCCTACAAGGAGGTTCCGACGGATGTGCATGAGATTACCCACAGTGATGTGGAGGGTGCCCTGATATGGGTCGGTCTGCAGGCTATGATCGATCCTCCAAGACCGGAGGTGGTCGAGGCTATTAATGGTTGCAAGAGGGCGGGTATACGGGTGGTGATGATAACGGGCGACCATCCTGTAACGGCCGTGGCCATTGCCAAGGACCTTGGAATATCAGATAAGGAGAGGGTGCTGACCGGCAAGGAGCTCGAGAATATTGGTGACAAGGAGTTGTTTGACAGGGTGGAGGATATCTCCGTTTACGCGAGGGTCTCACCCCAGCATAAACTCAGAGTTGTCAAGCAGTTGCTGGAGAGGGGGGAAGTGGTAGCGGTTACCGGTGACGGTGTGAACGATGCACCGGCCCTGAAGGCCGCGAATATAGGGATAGCGATGGGCAGGACGGGGACTGATGTGGCCAAAGAGGCGTCGGACGCGGTCTTGGCCGATGATAACTTTGCCAGTATCTTTTCCGCTGTTGAGGAGGGAAGGGTTGTCTATGACAATATCCGCAAGGTTGTACTCTTTCTGGTATCGTGCGGTCTTGGAGAGATACTCGCGATTACCATATCTATAGCTGTGGGTCTGCCCATACCTTATATTGCCGCCCAGATCCTGTGGCTTAATCTCGTGACGAACGGCCTGCAGGATGTGGCACTCGCCTTCGAGCCCGGGGAAAGGGACATCATATCCCGCCCACCGAGAGATCCAAAGGAGGGTATATTCTCTGGACTGCTTCTCCAGAGGACTATACTGGTCGGGATGATCTTGGCTGCGGGGACTCTCTTTACATTTATCAAGGCGTTGAATAACGGTGTTGACCTGAATGAGGCCAGGACTATTGCCTTGACTACAATGGTCTTCTTTCAGTTTTACCAGGCCCTCAACTGCAGATCTGAGATGGAGTCTGTATTCAGATTGCCCCTCTTGAGAAACCCCTTCCTGTTCCTCTCCATGATAGCCGCCTTCTTTGCCCACCTTGCCGTCCTTTACGTTCCGACCTTCCAGTATATCTTCAGGACGGTACCGCTTACCATAACTGAGTGGGTGGAAATAGCCATAGTCACTGCTACTGTTATCGTCGCAGTGGAGGTGGACAAGTTGGTACGACGGCGTGTACAGAGGTAGATAGTGTGGTAGACAAGTCAACTGCAGAGATGTGCTGGAGTGTTGTTTACATCTGCTTGCTGCAGGGAGGTCGGCTATGCACTGTGTGTATCCCCGCTTCTCCGAAGCAGTGTGTTCTGTTGCCTGTTCGTATTATCTTTATTGTGTGCAATAGAGAGGCAGGAGGGAGGATAGGCTCTTTGCCTCCGTATATGAAGGGTCCCCAGGGCTGCGTTGAGAAGGTAAAAAATGGGGTGGACTATCTGAAGTTCCCCCAATTTTCAAGGGGGTGATTCTGTAAAGAGCACAAACTGTGCTTGTGCATTATCCGGCCGTGACTGGATGTATATCCTGCCGGGATGTCTCTGGAATATGCTCATAAGCCCGTCCGCTATGGCGTAGTATCGGAAATC
>WGFD01000290.1 GCA_015492395.1 Deltaproteobacteria bacterium
AGATACGATATCCCTTCCAGTAACATTACACTGCACCGTGATAAAACGCTGGTTGTTCTCCCGCGTAATCTGGCGCGGACCGACGATCTCTTCAATTTTTGCCAGACGCGACAACGGAACCATCGCCCCCTCCGGCGTCTTTATCAGAATCTGTCTGATATCTTCGGCGGTATCCCTGTACCCCTCGCCAAAGCGTACCAATATATCGAAGCGGCGGATACCCTCGAATATCTGCCCAGCGACCTCCCCTCCTACGGAGGCCCGGATAACCTCCTGTACATCCTCCACATTGATGCCGAAACGTGCGATTGCCTCGCGGTCCACCTCGATAAGAAGTTGCGGTGTGCCGCTTATCTGGTCGGCTTGAACGTCGGCGGCGCCGTCCACCTCTCTCACCACCGCGGCTATCTCATCCGCCTTTTCTTTTAGCTTATCCAGATCGTCACCGAAGAGCTTTATCGCCAACTCGGCGCGCACGCCCTCCAGCAGCTCATCCACAGTCATGGCGATGGGCTGGGTAAAGTTGGTAAGAACGCCGGGGATCTCCCCAAGTTCATCGCGGATCACATCCTGAAGCTCCTCCTGCGTTTTCGCCGAGCGCCACTGGTCTCTCGGTTTGAGCAGTATATACATCTCGGCGCTGTTCACCGGATCCGTATGGGCGCCTACCTCGCCGCGTCCGATACGGGTGACGGCGCCTCTGACTTCAGGTATCTCCGTCAGCCGCCTTTCCACCAGCATGGTTACCCTTGTGCTCTCCCTCAGTGATATGGATGGAGCCATCGTCAGACGGAGCACCATGGTCCCCTCCTGCAACTCGGGCGTGAATTCGGCGCCGAGGCGCGGAAATATCACTCCTCCCGCGACGAGCAGCAAAATGGCAAGGATGACTGCGAGATAGCGGCGTTCCACAAAGAAAGCGACGAGGGGCCGGTATGGCTTCATCAGCATACGGACTATAAAAACATCCCCTTCCTTCCTGCCATCACCGGCGTCCCTCTTGGGCCGTTTCATGAGCAGCGAAGACACGACCGGAGCGAGAAAAACGGCAAAGATGAGGGAGCCGAACATGGCGAAGGCCACAGTGAAGGCCAAAGGCCGGAATGTCTTCCCCTCCACCCCCTGTAGGGTAAAGAGCGGCAGGAAGACAATTATAATGATGGAGATGGCGAAGAGTATGGGTCTCCCAACCTCGGCGCAGGCCCTGGCGATCACATGGATCGGGCGCTCAAGGGGATCGGACTGACGGAGCCACCTGTCAACGTTCTCCACAACGACTATGGTCCCGTCAACCATCATACCGATGGCGATGGCCAGACCGCCCAGCGACATCAGGTTGGCCGATATGCCGAAGAAGTTCATGCTCAGCGTGGCGAAAAGAACTGAGAATGGTATGGAGAGGGCCACGACTATGCTCGGCCGGAATCCTCCCATAAAGAGCATGAGAACGACGGCGACAAGTCCGATGCCCTGCACAAGGGCGTCTGTCACGGTGGAAACACAGGCGTCTATCAGCGTCTTCTGTTCGTAGTATGGAACCACCTTGACCCCTTCAGGGAGTATCTTGTTTATCTCATCGAGCTTTTCCTCCACCCGGCTGATGACGGTGGACGAATTTGTCCCGAAGAGCTTTATAACCATCCCGGCAACGACCTCCTTGACGCCGTTCATGGTCTGCACCCCCCGGCGCACCGCGCCGCCCACTTTAATGTCGGCGAGTTGCCCCAGGTAGACGGGCGTGCCATCCAGCGTCTTGACGACTATATTCTTCATCTCTTCCATATTGGAGGTCAACCCCACGGAGCGTACGATGAACTCCTCGGCATCCTTTTCGATGAACTGAGCGCCGACATTCAGGTTGTTGGCCCGTATCTTCTCGATGACCTCGTTGATGGTGACGTCGTAGCGGAGCAGCGCCGCGGGATCGATATCAACGTGGAACTGCTTCTCCCACCCGCCGATGCCTAGGATCTCAGTGACGCCGGGAACGGTCTGGAGGTGAAACTTGACGAGCCAGTCCTGTATGGTCCTTAGCTCTTCAAGCGAATACCTTCCGCTCTCGTCTTCGAGATAGTAGAAGAGGACCAACCCCATCCCCGTGGATATGGGGCCCATGACCGGCTCTCCGAACCCCTCCGGTATCTGCTCTTTAGCCTCCTGCAAGCGCTCGTTCAGCACCTGCCTGGCAAAGTAGATGTCCGTTCCGTCCTTGAAGTAGACATTAACCACCGAAAGACCGAAGTTGGAGACGGAACGTATCTTTTCGAGGTTTGGCAGTCCGTTCATGGCCGTCTCCACTGGGTATGTCACGTACTTCTCCACGTCCTCCGGAGAGAGCCCCTCGGTCTCGGTAAAGACCTGGACGAGGGAAGGAGAAACATCGGGGAAGGCATCCACGGGGAGTCTCGTGTAACTGTAGTAACCGGCCGCCATGATAAGCACCCCGAGGGCGACCATCATCATGCGGCTTTTAAGGACAAATTGGCTGAGTTTCAACATTTTATTCGCTCCGCTTACGGTTTTAACTACGGTTCACGGCTTAAAGTTCACGGTTTCACGGCTGAGAACAATGAATTAGGAGACACATGCGTGCGTGCAACGCACAGGCGGAGGAATTATGGAGAATGGTTTTCCTGCACCCTGTCAACTGATATCTGTTAATCTTCACCGTTGAACCGTGAACTTTCAACCGTATCTCAATGGCTATGGCCGGATTCGAAAGTGCCCTTTGCGAGCTGGGCCTTAAGGGTAAAGGCCCCCTTGGCGACGTATCTCTCACCGGGGCCGATACCGGAAACTATCTCTATGCTCCCTGCGTCGCTCCGTCCGACTATGACACGTCGAGGCTCGAAACCGTCTTCATCCACACTAAAGACGACCGGATTGTTATCAATCGTCTGCACGGCCGTCTTCGGAACAAGGAGAGGGACGGACTGCTGGTCCACGGTCACTCTGGCATTAATGAATAGCCCGGGCCGGAAAAGCCCCTCCTTGTTGGGCAGGACAACACGCGCCAGGGCCGTGCGAGTCTGCTCGCCCACAATGGGCCCTATGTAAGATATCTCGCCGGTAATATCCGGAATGCCGTATCCCGCCGATATAACCACCGGCTGCCCTTTCTTTACCAGGGGCAGGTCCTTCTGGTAGACACTCAAGTTGACCCATACAGTCCCGAGGTCAGCGATGACGTAGGCCTCAGTATCATCCTTGAGCACCTCACCGAGTGTTATATGCTTCTCTATTACGGTGCCGCTGAACGGCGCGACCATTTCGTACATGGTAAAGGTAGAGTCGGGATGTTCCGGCATCCCGGCCAGATCGCCCTCGGAAAGACCCAGCGCGTGCAGCTTCTGCTCGGCCGACCTTAGCTCGATATCCGCCTCGGCCAGGGCCTGCTTGGCCTCGAGGTACTCCTGTTCCGAGGTGATCTTCTTCTCCCATAACGCCTTCTCCCTGTCGAACCTGGCCTGTTCCAGACCTCTTCTCTCCTTCGCGGCGAGGAAGGCGGCCTTCGCGTCCGCCAATTCACGGCTATCAAGGACCGCCATCACCTCACCTCTCGTGACATGATCCCCGAGCCTCTTCCTGACATCACGCACGACACCGCTCACCCGCGGCACAATGTGGGCAAGTCTGTCCGCGTTGACGGCGATCTCACCCGGCAGGGATGTGTAGAGGCTAAGCAAACCCGGCCCCGCCGTCCGTATCTCTATACCG
>WGFD01000291.1 GCA_015492395.1 Deltaproteobacteria bacterium
AGAAGGTTGCGAGGGCCCCTAAGATGGCCTCCGGGGCGACCTCTCGCAAGGTCCCAGCTCCGGTCCACGCCAAAAAGATTGCAAGCGGACCGTGGGTTGTGAATCTTTCTTCCTATACCTCGGAACGGGAGGCGATGGACGTTAAGGAGAGGGTCGGTGCGGAAGGTCATACCGCTTATGTCACCGTCTTCGATCATGAAGGCAGGCGCTGGTACAGGGTAAGGGTCGGCTTTTACTCTTCGAAGGAAGAAGCAAAAGAGTATGCGGACAGACTTAGCAAGGCGTTCAACGCGCCCGGGGCGTGGGTTGTGAGGCCCGCCAAGTCAGAGATAGCCGCGCACAGTGCCAAGTGATTCGGCTGTATTCCTTCAAATATCCTGAAATATAATAGTGGATAATACGAAAGAGTGGAGAATATGTCGGCTCAAAGCAAGCTAGTATTCATTGAGACATTCGGCTGCCAAATGAACGTGAGTGACTCGGAAAGGATATTGGACCAGTTGCGTTCCATGGACTATATGGCTGCCGACACCCCTGAAGAGGCGGATCTGCTCTTGCTGAATACGTGTAGTATAAGAGAGAAGCCGGAGCATAAGGTGTACAGTACGCTGGGAAGGTTCAGGCTCATCAAGAGGGAGAGACCAGGGATAATCATAGGCGTGGGAGGGTGTGTGGCCCAGCAGGAAGGGGAGAGGCTCCTGAAAAAGATGTCCTACGTAGATCTTGTATTCGGAACCGCAACAATCCACAAACTTCCCATGCTCCTGAAAGAGATAGAGTCGAAGAGACTCAGGATCTCGAATACCGAGCTCACGGACACCATCGATCCGTTGGAGTTCAGTGGTGCGACATCCAACCCCGGCAAACTGAAGTCGTTTGTCACGATAATGAGGGGGTGTGACAACTTCTGCTCTTACTGCATAGTTCCCTATGTGAGGGGCAGGGAGATCTCCAGGGACAGTAAAGCGGTACTGTCGGAGATCACGGAGCTTGCCGGGCGCGGCGTTAAGGAGGTTACACTAGTGGGGCAGAATGTGAATTCGTACGGCAGCAGGTCAGGGAAGGGGTCCTTTGCCTCCCTCCTTCAGCAGGTGTGCAAGGTGAACGGTATAGAGAGGGTGAGGTTTACGACCTCACATCCCAAAGACCTCTCGGTTGAGGTGATGGATCTTTTTGCCGAGGAGGAGAAGTTGTGCCATCATATACATCTGCCGGTACAGTCCGGGTCGAACGATGTCTTGGGGCGTATGAACAGGGGGTACACCCGCGAAGACTATCTCGGAAGGATCGCCCATCTCCGGCGGGTTTCTCCCGGTATCTCGATAACCACCGACATAATTGTAGGTTTCCCTGGAGAGACGGAAAGGGACTATATGGATACACTCGACCTCTTAAAGGCTGTCAGATTTGACAATATCTTCTCTTTCATGTATTCTCCACGTCCAGGCACACAGGCTGCGTCTTTGGGCGGGCGCCTGGATCGCTCCGCCAAGGCCGAAAGGCTTGCGGATCTGCAACGCTTGCAAAGAGATATCACTCTCGAAAAGAACAGAGAGAAGATAGGAGGGATAGAGGAGGTCCTTGTCGAAGGTATATCGAAGTCAAGCGCAACAGAGGTTTCAGGAAGGACCATGTGCAACAGGATGGTGAACTTTCGGGGAGGGATGGACTTGATAGGTTCCACTGTCAAGGTCGTCATCGAAGATGCCTATGCCAACTCCTTGAAGGGGAGCTATCTGAGAGGAGAAAAGATATGTTAATACAGATGAAGGTCTATGGACTTACGCTTGACCCGTTTACCAACGCCCCAATAGTTATCCTGAAGGATATGTGCAACGAGAAGGCCTTGCCTATATGGATAGGCATCCTCGAGGCGAGTGCGATAGCGACGGAGATCGAAAACATAGAGACTTCAAGGCCTATGACACATGATCTTCTGAAGAATATCCTGACGAATCTCAATATCATTGTTTCCAGGATCGTAGTGAACGATCTGAAGGACAATATCTACTACGCAACCATACACATGGCTACAGACGGGTTTGAATACGAAGTGGATGCAAGGCCGAGCGATGCAATAGCCATCGCACTCCGTACCAAGTCACCGATATACGTGGCTGAAAACGTATTGAAGAGGTCGAAGCAGCTTGCAATAAAGGATTTCGAAGACGCCAAGGGGGAAAAGAGGTGGGAGGAGATACTTCACAACCTGTCATTGGATGAATTCGGCAAGTATAAGATGTAATATGGAGACTCCGGTGCTTTACGTGCCGGCTATGAAGAGAAAAAAGGAGGCTTGCAGGAAGGATTATATGTCTACTGTCAATATCCCCGTGTCATATATGCCGCCCCGTTCTATTCCCCACTCCACGTATGGTGTCAGGTGAATGGGTTTTTAACTATGGCAACCGATAACTTGATAGATCTCAACATCCTAGATAAGTCGAAAAAGGCGTTTCCTACCAGGTTTTACAACGACTTCTTTGTCAGTGAGTACGGCAGACTGGAGGCCTTGAGGGCGGCACGGTACGGCAGGAGCTTTTCTATTGTGCTCATGCAGGTCGAGAGTCTTAAGGGGCTGGACAAGAAGTTGGACAAGAAGGTTCTACTGGAGTTCCTGAAGAAGGTGATCACGGTGGTTATGGATGTCGTCAGAAACTGTGATGTCGTCGGAATGGTCCATGGA
>WGFD01000292.1 GCA_015492395.1 Deltaproteobacteria bacterium
AAGAGACAGTGCCTATAGTGTTCCCGGCCTCGGCAGATTCAGGGTTAACGTCTTTCAGCAAAGGGGTGCGACAGGTGCAGTCCTCAGGGTGGTTCCCATAGCCATCCAGTCCTTTGAAGAACTGCATCTGCCTGCGATACTGGAAAAACTGTCTATGGAACAGCGCGGACTGATATTGGTGACCGGTATTACCGGCAGTGGCAAGTCCACCACCCTCGCATCGATGATAGATCACATAAATAACCACAGGACCTGCAATATTATAACTATTGAAGATCCTATAGAATTCTTGTACCGGGACAGGAAGTGTATAATAAATCAGCGTGAGCTGGGAGTCGATACGATGAGTTACGCAGAGGCATTGAGGGGTGCTCTAAGGCAAGACCCGGACGTCATCATGGTAGGGGAGATGAGAGACCTTGAAACAATGGAGATAGCACTCACGGCGGCGGAGACAGGGCACCTTGTCCTCTCCACCCTCCACACGATAGATGCAACCGAAACCATCAACCGTATAGTATCCGTATTCCCTCCCTACCAGCAGAAACAGGTAAGGATACAGCTCGCCGGCGTTATAAAGGCCATAATCTCACAGAGACTCATGCCAACCAAGGACGGAAAAGGAAGGGTGCCGGCCGTGGAGCTTATGATATCAACGGCCAGGGTAAAAGAGTGCATAGAGGATAAGGATAAGACAAAAGATATACATGATGCCATCAGCAAAGGACACACCACATACGGCATGCAGACATTTGACCAGTCCATCATGGAACTGCTCCATAAGGGATTCATCTCCTACGAAGAAGCTCTGAGGCAGGCCAGCAACCCGGATGACTTTACCCTGAAGGTTAAAGGCGTTACCAGTGACAGTGATATGGGCTGGAAAGACTTTATAAAGGAAGAGAAGGCAGAGGAAAACGAAGAGGAAGATGACTCAGGATTGGAGATAGATAGGTTTTAACCATTTGTTCCGGTATAATATTGCGACGATGCCTTGACAAGACAGAAGCCATAAAGACCGCCCTTCGATATCTGTCTTACAAAGACAGGACTACTCAAGAGGTTGTAAAAAAGCTGCAGGACAAAGGCTTCGGCGATGGCATAATAGAAGAGGCTGTTAGCTACTTAACCAACCTCAATTACCTAAATGACACACGGTTTGCCTTTCACTGGGCGGACTCCATGGATAGAAACAAGAATTGGGGAAAGAAGAAGATACTCAAGCGGCTTGCGGAAAAGGGTTTAAGTATATCCATAATAAATAAGGTGGAGGAGGCATTTGATGAGTCAAGGGAACTCTTTTCTGCCAAAAGGCTCTTGCGCAAGTGGATTAAAAAGAATGGAGGCGTAACAAAAGACCTCAAAAAGGTAAAGGCCTCGGCATACAGGCATATGATAACCAGGGGCTTCACCCCCCGCGTGGCGCTGGAAACCCTGAAAGATATACATGCAGAAAGGGATACGGATAGGTGAAGGCATCTGAAATCAGAAAGAGATTCTTGGAGTACTTCGAAAAAAGAGGACACACGATTGTACCCTCCTCAACGCTCATACCGGAGGGGGATCCTACTCTCCTCTTCACTAATGCCGGCATGGTGCAGTTCAAAAAGACATTCCTTGATCAAGAGAAGAGGGATTATACAAAGGCAGCTTCATGCCAGAAATGCATGCGTGCCGGAGGGAAACACAATGATCTTGAAAATGTGGGAAAGACGGCAAGACATCACACATTCTTTGAGATGCTTGGGAACTTCTCATTCGGTGACTACTTCAAGGAGGATGCCATTCGTCTTGCATGGGACTTTCTGACAAAGGAGATCAAAATAGACCCAGCAAAACTCTATGCGACCGTCTTTGAAAAAGACGATGAGGCAGCCATGATATGGGCCGGAAAGATAGGGATGCCCAAGGATAGGGTAGTAAGAATGGGCAAAGAAGACAACTTCTGGTCCATGGGAGACACCGGTCCATGCGGCCCATGTTCTGAAATTCTCATAGATCAGGGTGCGGAGATAGGCTGTAAGAGAGAAGAGTGCAGGGTCGGCTGTGACTGTGACAGATTCCTGGAACTCTGGAATCTCGTCTTTATGGAGTATGAACGCGATGAAACCGGAACACTTACCCCCCTGCCAAGACCATGTATAGATACGGGTATGGGCCTTGAAAGGCTTTCAGCGGTTGCGCAAGGGAAAACAACCAGCTATGAATGTGACCTGTTCATTCCCATAATGGAGGCCCTGGAGGGACTTTCTGGTGCTAAGCCAGGCCAAGACCCAAGAAGCGATATATCCATAAAGGCAATCGCCGATCACTCGAGGGCCGTGACGTTCCTAATCTCCGAAGGGATACTCCCGGGGAACGAAGGCCGCAATTACGTATTAAGAAGGATAATCCGCAGGGCATCAAGACACGGAAAGGTCCTGGGCCTCAATGAACCTTTCCTCTACAAACTCATAGATACCGTCATAGAAACCCTGGCCGACACTTACCCTGAGATCAAACAGTCGAGAGATATCACTGTACAGGCAACAAAGTCCGAAGAAGAGCGGTTCCTGGAAACACTCTCGACCGGCATTGTGCTTCTGGAAAACGAGATATCCAGATTGAAGGGAAAGCGATTCCCCGCTGAAACAGCCTTCAAGCTGTATGATACCTATGGATTTCCGCTGGATCTTACAAACGACATATTGAGAGAGTATGGCCTTACGGTAGACCAGGACGGATTTGACGTGGCTATGGAAGCGCAAAAAAGGCGTGCGCGAATGGCACGAAAACCGGAAAAGGAAGAAAAACTGAACATCTATAAGGAAATTCTCCGGTCCGGCGTCAGATGCAGCTTTGTAGGGTACGAGACTGACAGGCACACATCCGAAATAGTACGCATTATAAAAGGTGACCGGACAGTGGAAGACGCCAAGGAAGGAGAGGTAGTAGAGATAGTAACACTGGAGACGCCGTTTTATGGAGAATCCGGAGGACAGGCAGGTGATAAGGGTGTTATGCTCGCCGAAGGTGTCGCCATAGATGTAACGGACACTAAGAGACCTCTGCAGGATATGGTAGTCCATCTATGTACTATACGGAAGGGGAAGATCACAGCGGGAGACACCGTGGTGCTCATACCAGACAGCGCACTAAGGCGGGCGACATGCCTTAATCATACGGCCACACACCTGCTCAATGCTACAC
>WGFD01000293.1 GCA_015492395.1 Deltaproteobacteria bacterium
GGACCCGGGATCGTTCATGGGACCGCTGATAGACGAAAGGGCGCTGAAAAAGACGGAGGGCTATATAGAGAGGGGACGGAGGGACGGCAGACCTCTCCTGATACGCAAGGCGGAGAGGGGCGGGGGATACTTTGCAGGCCCCGCTATCTTCCTGGATGTCCAGGAAGGATCCCCTGTCGTCAGGGATGAGATCTTCGGTCCGGTGCTCGTCGTCATCAGGGCCGGAAACCTGGAAGAGGCCGTCAGGATTGCAAACGACACCGACTACGCCCTCACCGGCGGCCTCTTTTCAAGGAGCCCCGTCAATATCGGAAAGGTACGTGAGAGCTTCGATGTAGGGAACCTCTACATAAACAGGAAGATATCCGGGGCGCTCGTTTCTAGACAGCCCTTTGGAGGGTTCAGGATGTCGGGCGTGGGCTCTAAGGCGGGCGGACCGGACTACCTCCTCCAGTTCACGCATCCGAAGACAGTCACCGAGAATACCATGCGAAGGGGCTTCGCACCGGAGATCTGAACGGCCGGAGGGGGATCACTCACCTTCACGGTAGGCGCCGTACATAACCCAGTCGCCGCTCCCCCCGTACAGCGCATTGTATATATTGTAGCTCTTGAGGACCTTCCTGACGTACCTTCTTGTCTCCGCAAATGGCATATCTTCTATGAACACCTCGGTTGGCATGTGCTTTTTCTCCTTCAGCCATCTGCTGACGTTCGTCGGACCGGCATTGTACGCGGCAAGGGCGAGCGGCAGATCCATGCCGAAGCGGGCCAGAAGGGAGTCGAGATACCAGGAGCCTATTCTTATATTTACCCGCGGGTCGTCGAGATGGTCTTCAACGAATCCGCTGAACTTCAATCTTTCGGCGATATACCTCCCCGTACTGGGTATGACCTGCATAAGCCCCCTGGCCCTCGCACCGGAAAGTGCATCCGGCCTGAAACGACTCTCCTCACGAATCACAGCGTATACCAGGGCCGGGGCCAGCCCCAGTTCTCCCGCAGTCTCATCGACCCACTGTTTATAGTACTCCGGGTAGGAGAGGTACCATATATGCGGCATCCCGGCGACCCGACCGCTCCCGAGATATCCCTCCGCGATCGAGAGGGAACGCCAGAAGTCAGCCCCCTCCCGCAGGATGTAGGCCGACTCTATGGCCTCCCAAACATCGGTGCCCCTGGACACCTTAAGCGCCCGGAGGAGCTCGCCCCTGGCCAGGTCGTAGAGGTCCAGATCAATAAGACGTCTCGCCCTCTTTATAAAGGCCGGCTTACCTTCTCTCCTTTTCCGTATACCGGGATCCATAAGGCTCCTTATAGCGCCCCCACTCGGCCACCCCTCCCATGCGGCGCCCAACTCCCTGCGCGCCAGTGATACATAGTAGGTAGGAACAGGGGCCACGGCAAGTCTTCCGAATAACTCGAAGGCCTCTGCCCTTCTGCCCTGCTTAAGCGCGATCTTTCCCAACCAGTAGAGTGCCCTCTCCTGCATGGCGGGCCCGGAATCGTCGTATAGGGCCTTCAGGTATCCATCGGACTCGTCCAGATCATACGCAAGGTATGTATACCATGCGAGACGCCAGAGGAAAGTCCGCTTCAGAGCACCGGCCGAAAGGCCGTCATAGCCCCTCCGCAGATACCTTACGGCGGCGTCAATATCGCCCTCCGACTTCTTCAGTCCAGCCGCACGGAGATGGAGTGAGGATGCATACCGGCCCCGGGGAAAGAGTTTCAGCATGGTATCTATCCTGTCCATCGCCAAACCGTTGTCCCCCGCCGCGAGAGCGACCTGCAGGATCCAGTAAAGCACCTCCTCTCTGTCGCGGTCATTTGTCGTAATGGACAAGAGATAGCGGAAGTCGCGTTCCGCGCCTTCCAGGTCCTTGAGTTTATAGCGTATCTTGCCGCTCAATAGGACGACATCGTCAAGCCTGCCGTGGTTCTCCTTAACCACATTCAGCGCCGAGAGGGCCTCGCGGTAATTCGCCATTCTGTAAAGGGATAGCGCCCTCCTGTAGTGATCGGAGGAGCTGATAATAACACCATCCACGTTGTTAAGAGTGAGCGCCTCCATCGATGAAGCCGCCCTGGCCTCATGGGCGGTCATGGGGTAGTCCGTCCATACTCTGAGGTAGTCCCTGAATGCCTTGCGGTAGTCTCCCATCCTCTCATGGAGCACACCAAGACGGAGGAGGATCTCCGGTGTTACGGACGGTGTAAGATCCAGCACTCCATTATATATACTCTCCGCCACTACATAATTTCCCCTCTCAAGGAAGATGTCTCCCAACCGCAGCCTTATCTTGTCCGCCCATAGACTCCGGGGATATACATCCTTGAGCCTCAGATATGCAGAAAGTGATTCGTCATATCTTCCGAGTGCATAGAGGGACTCTCCAAGGAAGTAGAGCGCGTAGTCACCCAGGAGTCCGTCCTTCGAAGCGCCGGCCAAGAGGTCCGATGCGGTGGTGTAGTCATGAGCGAGGAACGCCTTATAGCCCTTCCGGAAGAGTTCTCCGGGAAGACCGTCTTCAGGGGAGCGGCGGTCCACTTCCATCGTGAAGGTCTTTAACGAGCAGGAGGTGGAGAAGAGGATCAGGATGATCAGGAGGAGGAATCCCTTGTAAGGTCCGTAACGCACAATACGCATTGGAAGAGGGCGGCCGGCAGTCACGGCATCGCTAACATTCTTCCGTGACCTCTCCATGGCCAAGACCGAATGCATCATGCAGCACCCTTACAGCAAGCTCGGTGTACTTGGTATCCACCACGCAGGATATCTTTATCTCAGAGGTCGATATCATCTGGATATTTATACCCTCCCTGGCAAGTATATCGAATGTCTTTGAGGCTATGCCGGCGTGACTTCTCATACCCGCCCCTACTATAGACACCTTTGTGATATCCGAATCTCCAATCACCTCCTCGGCGCCTATCTCATTCGCAACCTCCCTGACCAGCTTCAATGCACCGCCGTAGTCCTCTTTGGAGACGGTA
>WGFD01000294.1 GCA_015492395.1 Deltaproteobacteria bacterium
ACACGCTCAGGCAGCACGTGAGCAAGATAAACAGGACCATAAAGGAGCACCTCGGCGACGGCCCCCTCGCATCCTTCTACACCGTCACCGCGGTGGGCAGGCATGGCCGAAAGAGGCACGGCGTGAAGGTGGAGAAGGGTAAGGTAAAGGTAGTGCAACCTTAATGAAGGTTGCAAACTGCGCGGAGCAAGAGAAATGAACGATCATGAAAAGAGAGAATACAGGACGGTTGTGCTTGCTGCGTTGCTGCACGACATAGGAAAGTTTATGCAGCGGGCTGAGGTTCCGCTCGGCAACACATCGAGGGAGATGGAAAGCACCCTATGCCCTGTATACGGAGGCAGGTACAGCCATAAACATGTCCTTTGGACTGATCATTTTTTTGAAAACTGTGTCATATTGCCCGAAGGATTAAGCAGGTCCGAAGTAGGCAGGCTCTCTTCCATACACCACAGACCGGATTGCGGACTCGCGGAGATAATAGCCGTGGCGGACCGGCTGTCCTCCGGCATGGACAGGAGGGTGCAGGAACAGGATGAGGCGATGGGAGGAGTCGCATATAAACGCAGACGCCTCAGGTCGGTATTCGAATCCATCGAGCTCGACATCCCTTTACAGAGAGATGCGGACGGAAAACTGCATACAACGTACCGGTACGAGCTATCCCCCCTCGAAGATGATCTCACAGGAATATTCCCCAGGCCAAAGGAAGAGCTGGACCCGCCGGAGGGTGAACTACTGGCAGATGAGTACAGGACTCTATGGGACGGATTTGCCCGGGAGGTGAAGCGTCTTCCGGTCTACAGCTTTGAGGCCTTTTACAGCGGTATCAGTCAACTGCTTTTAAAGTACACCTGGTCTGTCCCAAGCTCCACCATCGACTTTCCGGACGTATCGCTCTTTGACCACCTGAAGACCACCGCAGCAATAGCCTCGTGTCTTTACAGGTTCCATGTGCCGTCTTTTGAAGAGAAGGCTGTAAGGGACATGCATGAAAAGAAGTTCATGCTTCTGGTGGGAGACATGTCGGGCATACAGGACTATATATTCAAGATATCCCACATGGGAGCGGGAGGGAGCGCCAAGAGACTCAGGGCGCGATCCCTTACAGTGTCCCTGCTGACCGAGATCATCAGCCACAAACTTCTCCATAGGCTGGAGCTCATTGAATCAAATGTCCTCATGTCTTCAGGAGGCAAGTTTTATATCCTGCTTCCGAACACTCCTGAGGCCGAAGACGCGGTCGAGAAGATCGAGAAGGATGTGGCACAATGGTGCTATACAAGATTGAACGCGGAATTGAACCTGAATACCGCAACCATGAAGCTGTCAGGGGAGGACTTTAGCAGATTCCACACAGTATTTGAAGGTATCAACAACATCCTCCAAGAGAACAAGCGAAGACCTTTTGCCTCCCTCCTATGTAGAGATAACGGAGGATGGAATGAAAAGTTCATTCTGGAGCATGTGGACTATGGAGAGGAAGAGAAGCTCTGCAGGTCATGCCAGAGGTTCCCGGGTGAGAAGCGTACAGATGATAACGGTAAGAGTTCCTATATCTGCGATCTGTGTCACCGGGACAGACTGATAGGCCAGAACCTCCCCGTCGCAAGATACATAGCGTTCTATGATAATGGGGAAGTCGGTGATTTTGAGCTCATGGGATATTCGTTCGGAATCTTCAACAAGCTGCAGAAGGTGCCGCCAGGAGCGTATCTTGTATTGAGCCTCGAACAGTGGGAAGTCGGCGGTGAGTTCCCGCTCAACCGCCGCTGCATAGCACACGGTATTCCTGTATTGACAGAAGAGGACTGTAAAGATTGCTCTTGCAGCGAAAAAGAGAATGTAAGGGCCGGCCAGCCCATGATGTTCGAGTGCATAGCTAACAAGTCCGAAGGGAGGAAAGTGCTCGGCTACCTGAAGGCCGACATCGACAGGCTCGGAAAGATATTCGCCCGCGGCTTGAAGGAAGAGAAGAACAGCGTATCGAGGATAGCCGCCATGAGCAGGATGCTCGACATGTTCTTTTCCGGCTACGTTGAGAACCTGTCACGCAAGAGAAACATATACATCGTGTACTCCGGCGGGGACGATCTCCTTCTGATCGGACCATGGAACGAGATAATAGACTTCGCCAAAGAGTTGCGAAATGCTTTCGCGCGGTTTACATGCAACAACCCAAACATTACGCTGTCCGCCGGCGTCATCCTCGCCAAGCACCGCACACCGGTGTTCAGAAACGTCCAACTGGCTGACATGGCGTTGGACGAGGCAAAGGAGAAACCGCCGGGCAAAGGCAGGGATCAATTGTGGCTCTTCGGCGACCGAGTGAAGTGGGACAGGGTCGGAGGACTGTTGCGTGACGCAAAGAAGCTCTCCGGCTGGATCGGGAATAACGATGTGTCCATCGGTTTTGTAAGGAATCTCCTGGATTACGGCAGGATGAAAAAGGCGTTCGACAATAGGGGAGACACAAGGTTTCTTAAGTACCTGCCCCTGTTGACATATGATATAGCTCGTAACCTGCCGGATCCGGATAAAGATAAAGCCGGCATCCGCTCCTGGGCGGAGACGTTGAAGGAACCGGACAACACCACGATGAAGCACATGGGAGTCGTGGCCAATTACGCACTTACGGCAAACAGGGGAGAGAAAAAATGAGCAATGATATGAGATCGGCCTTCCAAAAGGCCGGGATAAGACCAGGAGGCGGAGAGATGACGAAGAGGTGTAAAGAGTGTGGAAAGGAGTTTGTTCCTAAGGAGCACTACCACACAATATGCAGTGAGTGTAACAAGAACAAGAAAAGGTATTCCGGAGGTGGCGGCAAAAGGCAGTTGTCTTTGCCGCAAAACTACCTCAAAGCCGGATATTTTGATGAAAAAGGATGCTTGAGAGAGAGCATTTATAAGGATGAAGCCAAAGTGGTCGCAGAAATTTTAGCCTCACATGGTATGACACCCACTTCGTTCAGAGCATTCTACAACAAGGCCAAGGCTATTGAGTATCATTATAATACTTCCAAAGACTTTGATTCTATAAAACATAAGCTCTTTGCCTTTGAAAGGGATGTTGTGTACCAGGTCAGCAGGGAATGTGTGCCGGATGAGTTTCGAAAGTTCATTGTAAAAAATGCCGAGTTGGCTCAAAAAGGTCCCAAAGAGTTTAAGGGTTTTATAGAGCACTTTCTAAGCGTCTTGGCATATTTTAAAGATTACTCTAAAAAATAACTGCGAAGGAGGGAAGAAGGATGAAACTCAGTAAGTTCGTATCCATCACAGGGACAATACATTGTAAAACCGGATTACGTATTGGTGGAACAAAAGAGGGAGTACCCGACCCTGGTGGTTCAGAGAATACGGTAATAAGACATCCCATCACCTCATTGCCGTATATCCCTGGTTCTTCACTTAAAGGCAAAATAAGATCACTTCTTGAGATGCACTCCTCTATTTCTGGGGCCGAGATCGCCGCCGACGGGAAGCCTTGCGGGTGTGGCAATTGCTGGGTGTGTAAGATATTTGGTTCTCATGGAATGAAGAATAAAGAAATAACAAGACTTGTTGTGAGAGATGGCTCCCTTACGAAAAGATCGGAACTGGAGTTAAGGACAGCACAGGAGGAAAAGGGACTAAATTTTGTCGAGATCAAAAGTGAAAACATCATCAATCGGAAAACCGGTGTGGCTGCTAATAAGGGGCTTAGAACCCAGGAACGAGTTCCCGCTGGCTCAGAGTTCAACATGAATATGGTTCTGAAACTTTTTGAAGGGGATGATGAAGAGAAACTGATTGATATAGTAAAAAAAGGTTTAGACCTTCTGCAAAAGGATTACCTTGGAAGTTCTGGAAGCCGGGGCTATGGGCAAGTAGAGATTAAAGACCTGAAGGTTGAAGAGCTTCCCATAAATTAAGGAAACTCTTGAATTATTGCCTGTTTTGTCATTGCAAGCGCAGCGCAGCACCGGATGTGATAAACGGGCGAAGCGACCTTGCCGTGGAGGAGGGTTCTTATCTCCAATCTCGTTTTCAGTAAAATCAAACACTTAGAGATTGCCTCCTCGCTTAGCTGACGAATTAATCAGAGTTTCCTTAAGACACACAGGAGAGAGTTGCATGAACACCTTCCGTATTAAACTCAAACCCAGGGGCTGCTTCATCACTCCGCTTCATGCGGACACCCTCTTCGGCCATCTATGCTGGATAGTCAGATGGAGGGACGGTGAAGCCGCCTTGAAGGAGTTCCTCGAAGCTTTCGAGGACTCTCCGCCCATTGTTTTTTCGGACGGCTTTCCCGGAGACTTGCTGCCGGCACCTGCACACCTGCCAACACTTGTTCGGGACGGCTTTGATCATGGTGACGATGAGTTCGATTTGAAAAAGAAGCTCAAGTCTCTCAAGTGGCTTACCCTCGAAGAGTTCCGAAAGGTCCAAGACGGTCGGCCCATTAGGCCGATGGAGGAGAAAACCGGCATCAAGCCGACAACGAGCCTGCACAGCTCCATAAACAGGATAAGTGGAACAACGGGTGACGAGGGCTCCTTGTTCGAGCTCGAAGAGTATGTGCTTGAAGAGGGACTCGACTACTATTCCATTTACCTCAAGATCAAGGAAGAATGGATAGATAGAGTCGCTTCTTTTTTTCATGATCTTTCGCTCATTGGCTACGGGAAGAAAAAAAGTGTCGGCAAGGGGGCATTCGAAGTGTTGTCTCTTGAGCCGTTCAATGGCTTTGATTTTAATAGTACACCTGATGGGTTTGTCGCGCTTTCCCACTTTGTGCCAGCTGAAGGTGATCCGACGGACGGCTCATACAAGATATTTGTGAAGTATGGAAAGCTGGGGGGAGAATTTGCGTTCAGCGGTAAGCCATTCAAGAGGCCGCTTATGATGTTGAAAGTCGGTTCCATCTTTCGATGCAAGGAGCAAAGGCCGTATTATGGAAGAATGGTAAAGGGACTCGTGCCCGGAAGGCCGGAGATAGTAAATTACGGTTACACTTTCCCTGTTCCGATCCGAATGTAGGAGACAGATGAAATGAAACACTCGCTGTATATATGTCCTTCGGGAATATCCGCGCTCGAGTATATAAGAAAGGAAGAGATGCTCACCTCGGCAGGCCCCGCTAAGGCCCTGGAAGATTTTTTCTTGCATAGCGATGATGCTTCCGTCATGAAGGCATCCGCTGAAGCAAACTCGCTTCTCAGGATGGGCGTCAAGAAAGGTGACAAGGTGGTTTTCCTGTGCAGCGACACCGAAGAAGGAGTGCTCGTCGCAAGCGCCCTGACAAGGCTTCTGAGGAACAGGGCAGGTTGTGATGCGAGCTTCAAGCGGATCAAGGGACTGCAGACACGTGACAGAAAGAGCTTCGAGCGGGAAGGAATAACCAACCTTACGGAAACCGTTATCGACGAGGTTGAAGCCAACCGCTGGCAGTACAGGATCATCTTGAACATCACCGCGGGATACAAGGCTACTGTGCCGTACATGACCTTCATCGGAATGATATTCCACCTGCCGATCCGCTATATCTTTGAGCGCTCCGAAAGCATAATAGAATTGCCTCCGATCCCGATCGACTTCGACCTGGAACGCCTCAAGCGCCTCGACCCGGTGATAGACCGGATTTCATCCGACTACATATCGGTCGACGAATTTCTCGAAGAAACCGGCATATCCTACAAGGACATGGAGAGGGATATAGGTGATATACTGATAGAAGAGGATGGACTCTTGACATTGCGTCCGACGGGACGCATCCTGTACAGGCGCTACCTTCAAATCAAGGGCAACAGGCTTTTCATCTCGCCCACGGTCACAAAGAAGCTCGATTCGGGCTCATATGACAGAAAACTTTTCGAGAGATTGTTTGCGAAGATGAGAGACCCTGTCCACCTGCAAAGCAAGCTTCATCCGGAGGTCAAGAGGAAGGGCAAACTGGATCTCGATTGTTACAAGGCCGGCTCTACGAACGAGCGCATATTCTTCCACGTCAAGGAAAAAGAAAAGGCGATCTACATCTGTGATATATACATGCACGACGAATATGAAATGGTCATCAACGATGGCACCTTGTTGTGGGAACGGTTCCAGCGAAACGAACACGCTTTCAGGGAATATACGCCATGATAGTAATAGACCTGTCCGAACTGTACGAAAATAACGCCCGGCTAGCCGAGCTCGATGGCTACGTGCGCAGGGTCGTCGAGCTTGCGGGCGAAGGTAACGACGTCGTGCTTACCGGGCAGGCCCCGGTGTGGCTCTACCTGAAGGCGGCGCATGCGCTACACGGCAAGGCGAGGAAGCTCACCTACAGGAGCCCGGTCACCGGTGACGTGGTCATCTTCGACCATAACCCGTTTTGAGCATGTGCCGGGGTGATACTATGAAAAACACGTGGAAACCTTTCAGAAACCTTGAATCACACATGTTGCTCG
>WGFD01000295.1 GCA_015492395.1 Deltaproteobacteria bacterium
CTCTGCATTCTGGGCGATGGTATAGGCGCCGCTCCGGCGTAGTCGAAGCAAACCTTCGGCGCCATCCCTGCCCATCCCCGTAAGAAGAACTGCAATAGCCTTCCCGGGCCAATTTTTCAGGATGCTATCGAAAAATACATCTACGGAGGGCCGGTATGGCAGTTGAATCGGTTCCGCCCTGTACCCCAGGCGACTATCCTCCTTGATAAGCAGGTGGTTATTCGTACCTGCAACGAAGACCGTTCCAGGGGCCAACTTGTCGCCTTCCCTGGCGAGAGAGACCGGAAGAACAGACTGCCGGGCCAGCCATTCTGCCAGGGCTGGCGTGAAGTTTTCATCGACATGTTGAACTACTACGACGGATGCCTGAAGATCCTTCGGCAAGCCTGACAGTATCTTCACCAATGCTCCCGGGCCTCCGGTAGATGCGCCCAGCGCAATCAGCCATCTGTCGGATGTACCGAGCCTTGCCGGTTCATTGAATCTGAGAGAAAGCTTCCTGCGCTCCGCCCCATGCAGCCTGGAGATGGTCCGTATCTTCTGGAGGAGTGTTTCCTTTCCCTTACCCTTGCCGTTCAGGCCAAGGACAGGAGTGCTCACAGCATCGAGCGCACCTGCTCCCATGGCCTCGAATACCATAGGCACATTCTCCGTAACAGAGGCCGTTACCACCAGGATGGGACATGGGGTGCCGGCCATTATCCTCCGTACCGCCTCAACCCCGTTCATTTCCGGCATTATCAGATCCATAAGTATAAGGTCCGGTAGATCCTCCATACAACACCTTACGGCGTCTAGGCCGTTCCTGGCGATCCAGGCCACCTCGTGTTCCGGCACGGACTGTACAACCCTTCTCAGAGATTCTACGGCCATGTTCATGTCGTTTACTATGGCAATTCTCATGTCTCCGCCTCACCTATCAGATCTACCACGGCATCGAGAAATGTGTTGTCATGAAAACTCCCCTTGGTCAAGTAGTAGTCTGCACCTGCATCCAGACCACGCTTGCGATCCTCAACCCTCTCTTTATATGATACTATAATCACCGGAAGTGAATTGTAATTTCTACTCCCTTTAATAGTCCGGACCAGTTCTATTCCATCCATGCGCGGCATGTCGACGTCTGTAATCACCAGGTCATAATAACGGAATGATCGAATGGCATTCCAGCCATCCACACCATCCACCGCCACATCCGTTTCATATCCTGCCGCCTCCAGCAAGTTGCGCTCCACCTCCCGGACTGTGAGTGAGTCATCGACCACAAGGATATGCTTGCGTACTACTTCGGCCCCCTCTCCTGTGGTACGCTTTACCTTACCTATACCATCTCCGTTTATGATGGCGGCAACGGAAGGCACCAGGTCGTCCACATCCACCATCAACACCGGTGAACCGTCCTCAAGAATCGCCGCCGAACTGATATCCTTCAACTTGCCAAGGGTAGAGTCAAGCTGTTGTATGGCTAAGTCCTTCTGCCCCACAAAGCGGTCCACAACCACACCGTAGTTGCCGCGATGGTTGCCTATGATTACCACGGAGAGTTCATCCCCCTCTATGACTTGTGTGCCAAGGCCTAATACCTCGGAAGCCCCCACCAATCCTATGTGTTTATCGTTTATAGTGACGAACTGGTGATCCTCCAATAACTTCACATTGCCTGCCGGCACCTTGACGGCGTGATTTATGCGTGCCAATGGAAATGCATATGGTTCCCCGCTTATATCCACAATCAGAGCGGAAACTACCGACAGGGTAATCGGCAATTCGATATGAAAGCGGGTGCCTGCGCCGAGTTCCGTCTTTGTACGTATAGAACCATGCATCTCCTGAATAGTGTCCAGTACGACGTCCAGTCCAACCCCCCGCCCCGATATCTCGGTAACCTCTTCCCTTGTGGAAAAGTTAGGAAGAAAGAGAAATTCCAGCAGCTCTTCGTCACTGAGGCATGTCGCCATTTCAGGTGTCACCTGCCCTTTTTCCACGATCTTTTCACGCAGACGATCCAAGTCTATTCCCATTCCGTCATCCTCTACAATTATCGACAACATCCCGTTGCAGTGCGCAGCGGTCAGGCGTATCGTCGCCTGTTCCGGCTTCCCCGCCTTGAGGCGGTCTTCGGGCGGTTCCACGCCGTGATCTATGGCGTTGCGCAGGATATGGTTCAATGGCGCCTCCATCCTTTCAAGGACATCGCGGTCTACCTGCGTTGAAAGCCCGTTGATTTCGAGCTTAACCTTCTTGCCGAGTTTGCGCGCGATATCGCGGACCATCCGTTGAAAGCCATGCACGCCGTCGGAGAGTGGACGCATACGTGTCCTTATTGCCTCGCGGTGAAGCCGCTCCGAGAGGTTGTTGACACGCCTGTTGTAGTTGTCCAGTTCACAGGTCTTGTCTGCCAAAAATCTTCGGCATTCTACAGCCTTAACTTGTGCCGTTATCAACTGTTTATATACTTCTTCCTGGATATGGTGTTCGCCAAGTGACTCCCTCAATGAGTCGAGGATCTCTACCAGCTCCGTCTGTTGCAACTTCAAGCGTGCCAGCGAGTCAACATAGGGATTCAACCACCCCACCTCTACCTTTACCTCTGCAGCGAGGCCCATCAATTGGTTCCATCTATCAGCGGTTACCCGGAGTATGCGCTGTTTTCCGGCATCGGCCATACCCACCTTCTTGGGCTCACCTGCGGACCGTTTCTCCTCTTTTTCATAGGCGGCGTCTTCCGGTTTTCCTATAGGGGCTACTTCTTGTTCTCCGGACCTGTCGAGAAAGACATTCTTTTGGGACTTGATGCGTTCAAGGGCGCCTAGGATATCTTTCAGCTCTTCGGCGTGATTGAAGGGCCAATCTTCCAATACTTCCATGGAAAGCTGGGAGCCCGATTTGATCATGTCAACCGCTTCAAGCAGTATGTCTATATGACTCTTGCTTAGAGTAACCTCCAAACTCATGGCAGCCACGAAGACATCTTCCATCATATGCGCCACCCGTACCACCGGTTCGATCCCTACAAGACGCGCCGCCCCCTTTACCGAATGGGCCGCGCGCATTAGCGCCTCCAGACGTCCATTAGCCTCCTGATCCTCTTCAAGCAGCAGCAAAGATTCGATCAGGACCTTGCATTGCCACTCAACCTCTGTGCGGAAGAGGTCGAGCATGGATTCATCGGCCCGAAAGGATGTTTCCTTTGCGGGAACATCCGCTTTGAAACCGGCAGTTCCATCCCCTTTTCCAGACGGCTTGATACTCTCAACGGCGTCTATGAGCCGGTCTAGCTTTCTCCTGTTCATCCCTTCCCAATCTTTCATCTCTTTCTCCGGAAGACGAGAGATAGACTTGATAGTATCCACTCCATTCAGGAGTGTGTCTATATCATCAGTTCCGATATTAAGCTCTGATTTTTGCGCAGCCACGAAGACATCTTCCATCATATGCGCCACCCGTACCACCGGTTCAATCCCTACAAGGCGAGCCGCCCCCTTTACCGAATGAGCGGCGCGCATTAGCGCCTCCAGGCAGCCAGCCGATTCTTGTCCCTCTTCCAGTAGCAGCAGACACTCGGTCAGCACCTTGCACTGTTCTTCAACCTCTGTGCGGAAGAGATCGATCATGGAAATATTGTTTAGATCTTTATCTTCAACCATTCAGTGGCGGATACTCCTCTCTATCTGCGACATAAACAACTCTTCATCGAGACATCCAACACACAGTTCACCCCACCTGATAATACCCTTCAGGTAGTTGGCGGCTGTGTCGGCTACTGTCGCTGGCAACTCTTCCAAGTCTTCATTTCTATAATGGTGAATGCCTCCGATTTCGCTGACGGGAAAAGCAAAGCGCCTGTCATGACTCTCCAGTACTATCATCCGTTCGTATACGATCTTTTTTTCTTCTCCGAGGGCGTTTTCCGCCTTTTTTATGCCCAGTATGTTGCCGAGGGAATAGCAGGTCTGTACCTCGCCGTTAATATTGACTATCCCCCGCAGGATACTGCTCTTGTTATGGGGAAGGCTATGGATCCTCAATATGGGGGTGATCTCTGTGCAAAGGTTGGTAGGAATTGCCACCCATTCTGTCCCCAGGCGAAATATTATTACGGATGTGGCATCCTTTACCAC
>WGFD01000296.1 GCA_015492395.1 Deltaproteobacteria bacterium
GCCTAACGGAGCTGTACATAAAGAACGATGCCGTAAACCATCCCACCCTATCCTTCAAGGACAGGGTAGTAGCCATCGCGGTATCGAAGGCGATAGAGTTTGACTTTAATGTAGTGGCATGTGCCTCGACAGGGAATCTGGCCAACTCCGTTGCGGCAAACGCGGCGGCATGCGGATTGGAAAACTATGTCTTTATCCCCGCAGATCTTGAAAAGTCCAAGATACTGGGAACACAGGTTTACGGTTCCAACGTGATCGCCATAAAAGGAACATATGACGAAGTAAACAGGCTCTGCAGCGAGATAGCCGGCAAGTACGGATGGGCCTTCGTCAATATAAATATCAGACCATACTACGCGGAAGGGTCCAAGGCCTTCGGTTACGAGATCGCCGAGCAACTGGGGTGGAGGCTGCCCCGTCATATAGTAGTCCCGATGGCCGGCGGTTCCCTGATCACTAAGATATGGAAGTCATTTAAGGAGTTCCACTCTCTGGGATTTGTCGAAACTCTGGACACCAAGGTATACGGAGCCCAGGCGGCCGGATGTGCACCTATAGTCAACGCCGTAAAGGAGGAGCATGACCTGATTCGCCCCGTAAGGCCCAATACCATCGCTAAATCGCTGGCGATAGGAAATCCGGCGGATGGCTACTACTCGGTTAAGACCATAAGGGAGAGCGGCGGCTGGGCCGGCGACGTTTCGGATGAAGAGATCATAGACGCCATAAAGCTTTTGGCGGAGACGGAAGGGATCTTTACGGAGACAGCGGGCGGCGTCACCCTCGGTGTTGCCAAGAAACTAATCGAAGAGGGGAGGATTCCCAAGGATGAATCCATAGTTGTGTCAATCACCGGCAACGGTCTTAAGACACAGGATGCCCTGTTCGACAGGGTATCAGAGCCGAAGATCATCGAAGCCAGGATCTCGGCCTTTGATGAGTGTCTCAAGGAGATCAAAGACACCCCGGTCTGGACGTAGAGTCTCTCCGGGTTTACTTTACAATCAACCATGAGGAGTGAGCAGAAGTATGGACCGTTTCATTGAAGATAAGGTGAACAAGGTTCAGGTCAAGGTCGGTGGCACCGAGGAAAGGGTCAACTTCAACGACCTTAAGAGCGGCGGCTTTATAAAACAGCGACAGAAGGATCTTTTCACCGTGAGGCTCAGATGTCCTGGCGGGAGGATCTCCACCGAAAAGCTGATAGGCATATCGAAGATCGCCAGGAAGTACAGCAAGGAAGGCGTGGTTCACTTCAGCTTCAGACAGTCCCTCGAGATACTATACGTGGACTACAAGGACTTCGACAGTGTCGTCAGGGAGTTGGAAGAGATAGGAGTCAAGGTGGCGTCATGCGGCCCAAGGGTGCGTGTACCCACCGCATGTGGGGGCTGCGAGTACAATCCGAACGGTCTGACCGACACACAGGGTCTTGCCAAGATGGTGGACGAAAAATACTTCGGGATCCAATGTAACCACAAGTTCAAGGTATCCTTTTCGGGCTGCCCCATAGATTGCGCCAGGACGAAGGAGATGGACCTCGGTTTTCAAGGTGTCGTGGAGCCTGTCTGGTACGAAGAGACATGCACCGGCTGCACCATCTGCGCCGAGGCGTGCAAGGAAGATGCCATACACTCCGATTCGGACACCGGGAAACCCATATACGATCCAATGAAGTGCATCTGGTGCGGTGACTGTATCAGGGCATGCCCCACTGAGTCATGGCAGGCAAAGAGATACGGTCATATCGTACGGGTAGGAGGCAAACATGGCAGGCATCCCGTGGAAGCGCGTCCCGTCGCCATGTTCATACCCGACGATAAGGTGCCGGAGGTTATTGAAAAGACGATCGAGTGGTACAATACAAAGGGCACCAGGGGAGAACGTATAGCCACCCTGCTTGAGAGGGTGGGTATTGAAGACTACAAGGAATTCATGGAGGGTGTCTTCAACAGCGGTTCACCTGTAAGGGAGGGCTTCAAATGAACACATTGGATTCAAATGAAAAGCTGGATCTCAGAGGTGTGCTCTGCCCTATAAACTTCGTAAAGACCAAATTAAAACTTGAGTCCATGGAGGAAGGGCAGATACTTGAGATAGCGCTCGACGCCGGCGAACCTATCCAAAATGTACCTAAGTCAATAAAAGAAGAGGGACATAAGATCATAGAGGTGAAGAAGGAGAACGACCACTTCAGGCTTAAGATACTAAAAAGATAATCGGAGGAAAGAGATGTCAGTTAAAGTACGAATTCCCACACCACTGCGCAAGCTCACTAACAACTGTGATGAGGTGACGGCGGAGGGGTTGAATATCGCTCAGGTCATCGATGATCTCGAGAGGAAGTACCCGGGTCTCAAGGAGCGGATCTGTGAGGAGGACGGGAAGTTGAGACGCTTTGTAAATATCTATCTCAACGATGAAGACATCAGGTTCATGGATAACATGAATACCGGACTTAAAGATGGTGACGAGGTCTCTATCATACCTGCTATAGCCGGAGGTATCGCTTGAATAAGAAGATCTACCTTACATATCCGACGGAATTAATAAAGGAACCTTTAATCTATAAGGTAAGCCATCTCTATGACGTTATGACCAATATACGTCAGGCCACCATCTCGGAAAAGATCGGCCTCGTCGCCCTCGAGTTGGAGGGGGAGCCGGAAGAGATCGACAAGGCAATAAAGTTCTTCCAGGACAAGGGCGTCAAGGTGGAGCCCATTGAACTGGATATCGTAGAATAACCGCTGGTGAGCTCTGACAGAGGCGGGCTTGTAAAGAGATTCTTGACCATTCTTGTAAAGAATCTCCTTTCAGGCAGGGCCGGACTGATAAATATCAGGGACTGGATCGTACGGTTTAGGTTATATTACGCCTGACCATGCGGTGAATTGCCGGGGATGCCTGCTTTTAAGGGCGAACTGCTTCATGGGTTCACCGGGCATCTTTAATACACGGAACACCTTTTTATGAGGGCGCCCGCAGGTCAGCCCAATAGGCCTATGCAGACAGAAAAAGCACCGGGAGAGATAAAGAATATTCCAGCGAACGGCTCAATCCTCGAGTTGGTTGGAAACACACCTCTTGTAAGGATAAACAGGCTTACGGAAGGACTTCCTCCCGGAGTTGAAGTCTACGCCAAACTGGAAGGTTACAACCCGGGCGGCTCGGTCAAGGACCGTCCCGCGCTTAAGATGATCGAAGACGCCGAGCGTGCCGGCAGGCTTACAAAAGATAAGATCATCCTGGACTCCTCATCCGGAAATACGGGGATTGCATACGCGTGGATAGGCGCGGTAAAGGGACACAAGGTCGATCTTGTGGTCCCGGCGAATGTCAGCGAGGAGAGGAAGAAGATACTGAGGGCCTTCGGAGCGAACGTGATATTTTCCGATCCACTGGAGGGATCTGACGGCGCCATCAGATTGGCCTGGAAGATATACGTAGAGAGCGCCGAAAAGTACTGCAAGCTGGACCAGTACAATAATCCTTCCAACTCAAAGGCCCACTATGAGACCACCGGCCCCGAGATAATCAGGCAAACGGACGGAAAAGTAACGCACTTAGTTGCCAGCATCGGAACCGGTGGCACGATAATGGGCACCGGACGGAGACTGAAAGACTTCAACGGCGGGATCAAGGTCATCGCCGTCGAGCCTGACTCACCGTTCCACGGCCTTGAAGGGCTCAAACATATGGCCTCTTCAATCGTGCCGGGCATCTACCACGAGGAGGATCTTGACGAGAAGCTCCCCATCTCGACGGAAAACGCCTACGACATGACAAAGAGACTTGCAAGAGAGGAAGGGCTCCTCGTAGGGCAGTCGTCAGGCGCCGCGATGTGCGGCGCGCTCGAGGTCGCGGGAAAGTTGGAAAACGGTCTTGTTGTCGTCATATTCCCCGACGGGGGAGACAAGTATCTATCTACCAGGTTGTGGGAAGAGTGATCAAGTCTATCTATTTAAGTTATAGGGTTTACGAAGAGATAAAGATGCATCTGATGGCTGCATACCCGAATGAGGGTTGCGGTGTCCTGGTGGGGAAGGCTAATAAGGTTCTCAAGTCGTACAGGACGGAGAATATAAACCTTGAAAGGTCAAAGGACAGGTACGAGATAGACCCCAAAGAACTCCTCCGCATAGAAAAGGAGGTTGCATTGAAAGGGCTGGATGTAGTAGGCTTTTACCACTCACATCCGGACCACCCCAACCTTCCTTCGGAGTTCGACAGGAAGATGGCATGGCCGGACTACGCATATATAATCGTATCTGTAGAGGGAGGCATGGAGATATCGGCCAAGGCGTGGAGCCTGGAC
>WGFD01000297.1 GCA_015492395.1 Deltaproteobacteria bacterium
GTAGGTATGAATGAATAAAATGAAAGGCTTCTCTTTTCCCGTCTGAAGTCACATGGGGCGGGGATAACATCGAAACCCTCTCTCTCGAAGACCATGACAGCTCTCTCCATATGGTATGCCGAGGTGACCAGTACTATCCTCCCGCCTTCTCCCAGGATACCTTTAATATTCACGGCGTTTTCAAGGGTGTTTCTCGATGAATCCTCTACAGCCATATCACCCCTCGGCACTCCGAGCAATACGGCGCTATTCGCCATGGCCTTCCCCTCGGAGAGGCCGGGTCTCGAAGGATCACCGCTACCACCCGCTATCACAAGTGGTATACGAAGCCTCCTGTATAGGGATACAGCATACGCGAGTCTCCTGAGGGATGTATCCGACGGCTCGACCGGTTGCGCCAGCCAGGCGAGGTCAATCAATCCTCCCGACAGTACCACTATGGCATCGGCCTCAACACCGCCTCTCTCTAAGGGAGGGTATCCCTCCTCCAAAGGAGCAATGACGGCCTCTGATACCGGTTGTATGCTTAACGCATATAACACCAGAAGCCCTGTAACTATCATAAGTCTGCCGGCCAGGAGGAACTTCCTGCGCACCACCAGGCCGAGACCCACTACAACTATTATACTGGAAGGTGGAAGAAGCAGTAAAAGCAGTACTTTGGCCATGGCAAATCCCATATTCCAATATGCGACAGGTTAAGTTCCCATTGCAGACCCGCCGATCGAGGACACCGCCTCAGAGAGCTTATCCTCAACGATCGACCTCATGGCCGCCAACCTCTCTTCATCACTTGCCTCGAACCTCAGGACCAGGACAGGCTGGGTATTGCTGGCCCTGACAAGCGCCCATCCATCTTCGAAAATAATCCTTAAGCCATCGATCTTTACTACATCCCTGACAGGTATCCGCTCCCCTACCTCTCCTATCATCGAAGCGAGTTCCTCAACGACCAGAAACTTCATATCATCGGCGCAATCCATCCTGATCTCCGGTGTAGAGAAGGTCTTCGGCAGCCCATCCAGTAAGGCTGAGAACTTAGCCCCGGGCTGCTCGGAGAGAAGATTTACGAATATCTCCAGGATACGCAGTGTGGCGTATATGGCATCATCGAAGCCAAGGTACCTGTCGGCGAAGAAGATATGGCCGCTCATCTCTCCAGCCATGGCGGCACCGATCTCCTTCATCTTGGACTTAATAAGGGAATGGCCGGTCTTCCACATAACCGCCTTCCCGCCAAGCCTTTCGATCTCATCATACATGGTCTGTGAGCACTTGACTTCACCAACGAAGGAGGCATCCCTCATCCCGGAATGGAGTATATCCCTCGCATAGACGATCATCAGTTGGTCTCCCCAGACTATACGGCCCTCCTCGTCCACGACACCTATCCTGTCACTATCACCATCGTAGGCCACTCCGAAATCCCCCCTATCCCTCTTAACTGCCTCTATCAGATCCCTCAGATTT
The DNA here is from genome assembly GCA_015492395.1 of Deltaproteobacteria bacterium. Classification (GTDB taxonomy): domain Bacteria; phylum Desulfobacterota; class GWC2-55-46; order S146-70; family S146-70; genus S146-70. The sequence continues at coordinate 1,471 of WGFD01000297.1, forward strand.
TCCTCAACGGTAGGATCAGGATGGTGGTTGGGAAAGCGGCCGTCAGGCTCCGTATAGAGCTCCACCACGTCACATCCCAACTCTCTCAAAAGGGCCGGGACAACCAGCCCCCCTGTACCGTTACCGGCATCTGTGACGATCCTGACGGGCCTTTTTTTAAGAGCCCGCCTCAACCCATCAAAGGTATTCAATTGGTAATCAAGATAGGCCGATACAATATCGTACGCTTCCATTCTTCCCTCCACCACTTCGGGCTCGAACCTCCCCTCCTCTATGATCCTCCTCAATCCCTGGATCTCCCCACCGTGTATGGTCTCCCTCCCTATACTCAGCTTGAAGCCGTTATACTCCGGGGGGTTGTGACTTCCGGTCACCATTATCCCGCCATCAAGCTTCAGGTGGTATATGGAAAAATACTGCAGGGGAGTAGGGCACTCCCCTATATCGACCACATTCACACCCATAGCCCTTATCCCCCTGACAAGGGCATCCCTCAACGCCATGGAGCTGAGCCTCACATCCCTGCCAACACTTATCTTGAGCCCTTCCCGCCCCCTTATACTCTTGAGACGGGCGGCATACGCCTTGCCTATAAGTTCGGTCACGTCCAAAGTCAGACCTTCCCCGAATACCCCGCGTATATCGTACTCTCTGAATATCCTATCGTTCATAGATATCCTCCAGACGGACTATATCATCTTCCTCCAGATAACTGCCGTTCTGTACCTCTATTATCTGCAATCGCTTCTTCCCTGGATTCTCGAGGCGGTGCGCAATAGATATGGGGATGTAGGTACTCTCGTTTGTGCGGAGATCGAAGACCTCATTGTCCCTTGTAACCCTTGCAGTCCCCGAGATAACGACCCAGTGCTCACTCCGCTTCATATGGTACTGAAGGCTCAGCTTGCCACCCGGTTTTATATCTATACGCTTTATCTTGTAGCCCGGCCCCTTCTCCAAGACGGTATAGGAACCCCATGGTCTTTCTACAGTCCTGTGCACCTTATGTTCATCCCTGTCCATCCTCTTAAGCTCCGCCACTACCTTCCTGACATCCTGAGATCTCTCCTTAGGGCATACCAAAGTAGCATCGGGGGTATCCACCACAACCATATCTCTAAGGCCAACCGTGGCCACAAACCTCCCACCGGCAAAGATGATGGAGTTTTCACTCTCAATATCCAAGACATCTCCCCTGGCGATATTGCCGGCTTTGTCCTTCCTGAGGACATCATCCAGGGCGGACCATGTGCCCAGATCCGACCATCCAAATCCAGCCTCCACCATGAGGACCCTGTCGGACTTCTCCATGACCCCATAGTCTATCGATATATCTTCCAATGAGGGATAAACCTCATCCAACACCATCTCCTCCCTCTCTGTGCCTATCGCGGCGCCTATCTTTCTGAGTCCCTTATACATGACCGGCATCCTCTTCCTGATCTCACTCAATATGGCCGAAGTCTTCCATATAAAGATACCGCTGTTCCAGTAGTAACAGCCTTGCCTCAGGTACTCGTTCGCTCTCTTTATATCGGGTTTCTCAACGAAACGCCTTACCTTATAGAGGCCTCTCCCATACTCACTCCCCTTTTCTATATATCCGTAACCTGTATCAGGCCTCATGGGCACTATGCCGATGGTAACCAGCCTAGACATCTCCGCCCCGGCCACACCACTTCTGAGAGTTCTGAGGAATGCCTTCGTATCACTTATATAATGATCGGCAGGAAGCACAATCATTATAGACTCCGGATCCAACTTTTTCAGCCTCACTGCGGCAAGACCGATAGCGGCGGCGGTATTTCTCGCGCATGGCTCGTTAAAGACGGAGACGGCCTTCCTGCCTGCACCCTTTAGGTGGAGTCTTATATCGCCGGCGTGCGCCTTCGTGGTCAGTATATGTATGTTACCGGCCGCAACAAGCCCCCTCATCCTGTTGATGGTCTGGGATATCATGGTTCCCTCTCCGACTATATCGAGCATCTGTTTGGGCCACTGCTCCCTGCTCAACGGCCAGAACCTGGTACCGCTTCCCCCTGCCATCACGAGTGCATGAAGATTCTTCATAATATCTCCTTCTCTTACTTAGTAGTCGGAGTCCATCTGTGACAAGATCCGGCGAGGCTTCAATTATATCATTCACCGTGCATCTCTGGACAAACGATCCCGGGAGCTAATAAATCCTCAAGCGGCCCCTGGGCTTGTGCGGACGTAGCTCATAGGTGGGAAGCAACCACTCCGGCAATCTTTTTCCCACTTCTAACCTCTCTGAAGAACCGCCTGAGAAGGTGGCCGGCCCGTTCCATGAATATCCCGGCGGTCACATCTATCCTGTGATTCAACCTGCCGTCGCGGGAGAGATCGTAGAGGGAGCCACAGGCACCGGCCTTAGGATCATGGCAACCGAAGACCAGTCTCGAAACCCTCGCCTGAAGCAACGCACCCATACACATGACGCATGGCTCCAATGTGACATAGACCGTCGTCCCTGTAAGACGCCACATCCCAAGCCTTCCGGCGGCCGCCCTGATCGCCACCATTTCGGCATGGGCAGTCGGATCGCCGGAACCTTCCTTGATATTATGCCCTCCGGCTATAACCTCCCCATCATGGACTACGACGGCGCCCACCGGAACTTCGCCTTTATCCAGGGCCTTTCCGGCCTCCGCGAGAGCCTCTTCCATAAATATCTCATCCGATATAAACGCTTTCATCATCATCGAGCAATCTCGTCCATACCATTCTTGATAAGGGTATACAACCGAGCTCCTCCAGGTCCATCGACCATCACATCTTTTCAGGGGTGGAGACACCAATGAGTTCAAGCCCCCTTCTCAACACCCCTTTCACGGCGCTGCAGAGAAAAAGCCTCGCCTTTGTCAGTTCAAGATCATCGGAGACCACACGGTTTCTGTTGTAGTACGGATGGAATGCGCCTGCCAGATCCATCAGGTAGAAAACGATCCTGTGCGGCTCCAGCGCGGTGGCCGCACCCCTGACCGCGTCAGGGAAAAATGCAATATGCTTTATTATCTGCGCCTCCTCCTTAAGATCCAGGAGTCCCAAATCCACCCTATCCACCCCCGGAATATCTATGGAAATACCCTTTGCATGGTCGATAATACTGCATATCCTCGCATGGGCATATTGCACATAGAAGACCGGATTTTCAGGGGCTTGTTTCTTAGCCAGATCGAGGTCGAAGTCCATATGGGCGTCGGACTTGCGCATCAGGAAGAAGAATCTTGTAGCATCACTGCCCACCTCCTCCAGCACCTCCCTCAAGGTTATGAACTCACCCGCCCGCTTGGACATCGTTACAGGCCTGCCACCCCTCAGGACGGTGACCATTTGAACGAGGAGAACCTTTAGAGATTCCCTGTCATGCCCGAGCGCCTCTATGGCCGCCCGTACCCTGGGTATGTAACCATGGTGGTCCGCCCCCCAGACGTTTATCAGCGAGTCAAAACCGCGCTGGTACTTGCCGTGGTGGTAAGCGATATCGGAGGCAAAGTAGGTAGGCTCTCCGGTATCCCTTATAACAACCCTGTCCTTATCGTCCCCAAGCTCCGTGGAGCGAAACCAAGTGGCGCCGCCCCTCTCTTCTATGAAGCCCTTCCTCTTCAAGTAGCCTATCGTCTCCTCAATCTTACCCTTCCTAAAGAGAGTCCTCTCACTGTACCAGTTGTCGAAGCGTACATTAAAGTCCCGGAGATCCTTCTTTATCCAGCCCAGAATCTCCTTCAGGGCATCCTCCCCTATCTCCAGCTGTCCGCTTATCCCGAGACTCTTCACCCTCTCCGCGAGCCGCGCGATATATTCGCCCTTGTAGTGGTTTTCACCCCATTCAACCCGTTCGCCTCCATCCTCCCTTATCTTCAGGGATATGGATTCTGCAAGATTCTTGAC
>WGFD01000298.1 GCA_015492395.1 Deltaproteobacteria bacterium
TCATAAGAAGATCCGAAGAAAATGTATTTATCAACGGAAAGATAGATGCCACCCTGCTGGTGAGATGCGCACGTTGCCTCAAGGAGTTTGAGTACCGGGCATCCCCTTTGCTCAACATGACATTTTCTCCGGGAAAGGACAATCCGAGAGAAAGAGAGCTGCATGCGGATGACCTGGATCTGGAATGCTTTAACGGGGGCGAAATAGATATTACCGAGATTTTAAAGGAGCAACTATCCCTTGAACTGCCCATGAAACTGCTTTGCAGCACGGATTGCAGGGGTCTGTGCCCCCACTGCGGCACAGATCTAAACGACAGTAGGTGCACATGCCGCTGCACGGCGAGGGTCGATCCGCGATTCGAAGCATTAAAAGACTTGAAGGCCGCTGATATAGGCTGAAACCGGACTTTAACTACTATACAGATCTTAAGCAGGAGGAGGTACTACTATTATGCCGAACCCCATGAAGAAACACTCCAGGTCGAGGAGGAATAACAGGAGAAGCCATGATGCGCTTTCCAAACCGGGGATATCCACATGCCCTCAGTGCGGGGAGGTCAAAGAGCCTCACCGTGTATGCAAGAGTTGCGGCACCTACAAGGGCAGAGATATCCTGAAAGCCGGCGAACCACTCTAACTATACCCTTTAACTGCCATGCCAAGACGATACTATACTGAGGCACTGACATGAAGATAGCCGTCGATGCAATGGGAGGAGACCATGGGCCTGAGATTGTGGTGGATGGTGCGGTTTCCGCCGCGAAAGAAGAAGGCATGCCGGTCATACTGGTAGGAAACAAGAGGTCCATAGAAGCGGAGTTGTCCAAGTATGACACTCGTGACCTGTCTATAGATGTAAGGAATGCCTCTCAGACGGTAGGCATGGGAGAGTCCCCCGTCAAGGCGATAAGGCGCAAGAAGAACTCCTCCATAAGGATCTGTTTCGAGCTTGTTAAAAAGGGCGAAGCGGATGCCGTGGTGAGCGCCGGAAACTCCGGAGCGGCGATGGCGGCGGGAATCTTTCTGCTAAAAAAATTAAAGGGTGTTGACCGCCCTGCCATAGTCGTCTCAATCCCCACCTTGAAGGATCAGGCCGTGCTGCTGGATGCGGGCGGTAATGTCGACTGCAAGCCCTTCCATCTGCTGCAGTTCGCCCTCATGGGAGAGGTGTATGCCCACGATATCATGAGAAAAGAGAGACCCAGGATCGGACTCTTGTCGAACGGTGAAGAGGAGGGAAAGGGTAATGAGCTTACAAGGGAGACGCATGAACTGCTCAAGAGAAGCAAACTAAACTATATCGGTTACATAGAAGGCAGAGACGTCTTCGGTGGTGACGTCGATGTCATAGTATGTGATGGATTCGTGGGTAATATAGTACTTAAACTGTCGGAGGGACTCACAGAGGCCATAATAACCATGTTGAAGAGGGATATTGCCGAAAGTTTTCAGGCCAAGCTGGGCTATATGCTCTCACAGGGCGTATTCAAGAAACTCAAGAAAAAGATAGATTACGCGGAATACGGTGGAGCGCCAATGCTGGGGATAGACGGTGTTTGTATCGTCGGGCATGGAGGTTCATCCGCAAAGGCAATAAAGAACGCCCTTATCCGGGCGAAAGAGTGCGTTGACCGTGGAGTGAACAGGCATATGACCGAGAGGCTCGGCATGAATCCGGATCTTCAGCGGATAATGGCGGAGAACCGTGTCAAGACAACCGCAGGCGGGGAAGATTGAATCTATGCCCAAATCCATTATTATAGGAACAGGCTCTTACGCCCCCCCACAGGTGCTTACCAATTCCGATCTGGAAAAGATGATAGACACAAGTGACGAATGGATCACAACCCGGACAGGCATAAGGGAGAGAAGGATCTCCAGGGGGGAAACCACTTCAGAGGTCGCAACGAAAGCGGCGAGAAGAGCATTGCAGGCCGCATCCATTTCACCCATGGAGATAGACATGGTAATATCCGCCACGGTCACTCCGGATATGTGCTTTCCCTCATCCGCGTGCTTTATACAGTCATACCTGGGAATACCCAAGGGCATTCCGGCCTTTGATATCTCGGCTGCATGCTCCGGTTTCATATATGCGCTGGATACCGCCGATAAGTACATACGGACGGGCGCAGCAAAAAGGATCTTGGTGGTAGGCGTAGATCTCTTCTCAAAGATAGTGGACTGGGAAGACAGAAAGACCTGTGTTCTCTTCGGCGACGGTGCCGGCGCCGTTGTCCTCTCGGCGGATAGCGGTGAGAGGGGTATACTGTCAACGCATATACATTCGGACGGTGACTGCTGGGA
>WGFD01000299.1 GCA_015492395.1 Deltaproteobacteria bacterium
GTTCCGCAGTGGGCGGTATACCGCTTCAGATAATAGATGGAGTAAACGGCTTCCTTGTCCACTCGATCGAGGGCACCGCCTATAGGATAAGACAGACCCTACACAATCCTAAAATGGCGGACAGGCTGGGTGCGGCCGGCAGGGAACATATAAAGAAAAATTTCCTCATCACAAGGCATATAAGGGACTACCTGGCCATGTGGGTCTCAATGGAGAATACTACGAGTAAGAACATAATCTACCTCTGACGCGAAATCCATCCAACAAAGCTGTACAAGATCAATGACTTCTCTCCCCTGGATATAACGTTTCTTGAAATCTCACTTTAATTATGTTAACGTCGGGCATCAGTCCTGCGAATTAGGTTTTACTCTTAGTTCTTGCTAAGATACATTTCTCCTGGGTCTTAGGCTTTTTATATAGAAGTTGTTCATACTTGCGGTCTTGGTCGCCTCCAGGCCGTATGAGCCTCGTCTTTGATATCCATTAAGTAGGGGAAACATGCCTTTCAAGAGAAGACTCATCCTGGTTTCTAACCGTGAACCCTATAGCTTCAAAAAGGGCAAGGTCGAACTGTCGGCCGGCGGATTGGTAACGGCCCTGGACCCTGTCATGCAGAGGACAAGAGGCATATGGGTGGCATGGGGAAGCGGTGAAAAGGAAAGAGACAGGGCAGGCAAGGCCGAGAAGGTACGCGTCCCGCCACAGAAACCGGCCTATACAGTGAAGCGGGTATGGCTCTCCCATAAACAGCTGGAGAACTATTATCACGGCTATTCCAACAGGTTTCTATGGCCGCTCTGCCATATTGTGCTCGACCGCGTATACCTTAAAAGGGCCTACTGGAACGATTATAAAAAGGTAAACCGCATCTTTGCAGACGCCATCGTGGAGGAAGTAAGAAGCAAAAAAGCCGTTGTATGGCTTCAGGACTACCATCTCGCAGTATGTGCACGCTATATTAAAGAAAAGAAACCCTGGCTCGCCACCACCATATTCTGGCATATACCATGGCCCCCGTACGATGTCTTCCGTGTGTGCCCGCAGAGAAGAGAGATCCTGGAAGGTATGCTGGCGAATGATCTCATCGGTTTCCAGCTGGACTCCTTTTCGAGGCACTTTATGGACTGCGCCAGCATCGAGCTTGGCGCGGATATCGGATTAAGGGAGGGGGTCATCTACTATAAAGGGCATGTCACCAAGGTACGCGACTTTCCTATAAGTGTAAACTTCAACTGGTTCGAAAAGTGCGCACTATCAAAGAGAATAAAGAAGTTCCTTGAAGGCATCAGAAAAACCCGCAATCTCCCTGCCGACGGCAAGATAGGTCTGGGCGTAGACAGGCTGGACTACACCAAGGGTCTTATGAAAAGACTTGAAATCATGGATCTCTTCTTTTCCAAGTATCCGCGATTCAGAAAAAAGTTCACATTCATACAGGTGGCCGTCCCTACAAGAAAGGTGGAGCCTTTCCTAAGTTACCGCAACAGGGTGGAAAAGAGGATTGACTATATAAACAGGAAGCACGGCCGGCAGGAATGGGTTCCCATCATCTATATCGAAACCAAGTTGGACCAGAAGAAGCTTGCCATGCTTTACAGGATCGCGGATATAGCGCTGATAAGCTCCGTCTATGACGGGATGAACCTCGTAGCAAAAGAGTTCATCGCCTCGCAGGTCGATGAAGACGGGGTACTGCTGTTGAGCGAATTCGCGGGAGCCGCGGAGGAGATCCCAGGGGCCACACTTATAAATCCTTACGACATAGAGGGCTGCGCGGATATACTGAGGAGCGCCCTGGAGCGGCCATTGGAGGACAGAAGACATGACATGCATATGGCAAGAAACTTTGTCCGTGGAAACGACATATTCAAGTGGGTCGACAACATTCTCGCGGAGATGGAAACCATCTGATGCCGCGATACCTCCTAAACGCATTCGGAGACCTGGAAAAGATGACACGGGGGAAGAAACTTTCTCTCTTCCTCGACTATGACGGAACCCTTACACCCATCGTCGCCACACCCGAACAGGCAAGCCTGCCTTACCCCACCAGGGAACTATTGAAGAAGATCAAAGGGATCTTTCCAACGGCTATTATCAGTGGGAGGGAGATAAACGACCTGCGTAAGAGAGTTGCCTTAGACGGGATAGTATATGCGGGAAACCATGGCTTTGAGATCTACGCCGAAGATTTTTCCTTTCACACGAAAGGAGAGGAGGGGTTGAAAGCGGACATTGCGGATATTACCGGCAGGCTAAAAGATAGCCTCGAAGGTATGAAAGGCGCAATTGTGGAACATAAGGGGCTGACGACGAGTATCCATTACCGGCTCGTCGACGAGAGAGAGGTTCCGCAGCTACTGACTAGAGTTCGCAGAGAACTTCTTCCATACACGGCGAAGGGTGGCTTAAGGATAACCGAGGGAAAGAAGGTCATAGAGGTAAGGCCGGCCTTCGATTGGGACAAGGGAAGGGCCGTGTGCTGGATCATGGGACAGGAGAGGTTCAGGGAGACTATTCCCCTCTATATAGGAGATGACGAGACGGACAGAGACGCATTAAGAGAGCTGAAGGAAACCGGGATCTTTATCGTGGTGGGACATAGGTGGACCAACGCGCACTACTTCCTCAAACACCAGGGAGAGGTGGAAAAACTGCTCGAGTGGCTGACCTCGGCGGCTCCGTGAAGAGTCCATCTGCGGCGCTGTCGTCATCGCTCGCCACTGAAGACATGCGCGCCAGGTGGGCTTCCCCGCCCTTTGACATCTCACATCGGCGGAGATCTTCAACCAGACCAACGCGTCACAACGGTCCTTCCACAAACCGGCGGTGCTAGGCCTCCGACAGGTCGGTCTCAACCGCATCCATCAGGATATCGAAGAAGTTCGGTATTGCCGACGTGACCCTGTTCCAGTTCGGTATCATCGGCCTTCCGAGAGGGTCCTCCATGTACGCCTCGCTGGCCATCTCGAGTGCATTTGTGAAGGCCTCTATCGTGGACCCCTCCAGGTGCAAATCAAAGTTCAGGCCGTTGATCGCCGAATCGTCGCTGTACTTCTTCGTCATCTCCCTGGCCAGCTTCAAGTAGCTCGCGCAGAGGGTCTTGAAGTTAGCCTCCGAAAAGACAGCCCCCTCCTCCGCCATGTTCCTGAAGATCGTCTTGGCTATGTCTACCGCCATCTTCATGAGACCCGTGCCCGGATCCTCCGGAGATAATGGCTGGTGCTTATGCTCGTAGTTTTCGCACAGGTCCACCTGGCATATTCTCCGCGTGGCGCAGTTACGGTAGACTTCCGCAAGCACCCCAACCTCAAGCCCCCAATCACCGGGGATACGGTTTATCCTGGCAAGATCCGCCGACATGGAAAACTCGCCGGCCAAGGGATAGCGGAAATTGTCGAGGTAGTCCAGGAAATGTTTCGGGCCGAAGACAGACTTCAATGCCCTTATCAGAGGAATGACAAAGATCCTTGTAACCCTGCCGTGCATCCTGTCCGTTACACGGGCATAGTAACCCTTGCAAAACTCGTAGTCGAGATTGGGATTTACCGTGGGATAACACAGTCTTGCCAACAAGATCCTGCTGTACGTGACGATATCGCAGTCGTGAAGGGCTATAATACTACACCTCCCACTGGCCAGAACGTATCCATATGCCATCCAGGCAGACCTTCCCTTGCCATCTCCACCCGCGCTTATCCCGTTTTCTTCCAGTAGGTGGTAGATACTCTGAAGACGCTTACCGTCATTCCATATAACCTTCGTCTCATGAGGGAGGTCCGTAAACATCCGGCGGGCCTTTTTGAACTGCCGCTCGTCCGCCTGCGCCAGGGTGCAGACGATCTGGCTTACGTACCCCACACGGCTCAGCTCCTCGAATATACCCTTCATAGCGGCGCTTTCGAGGTCTGAAAAGAGGGCCGGCAGGACAAGGGCTATTGGCCTCCTCCTCGAATACTGCGCCAGTTCACCTTCCAATACCTCGATATCTACCTTGCCCAGGCAGTGCAGGGTGGCAATCGTATCCGGCTGATAGAAGTCCATGGCAATCCTTTGCGCCTACCGTTTATATTTCTTGAAGATGCATCGCGAGCGCCTGCTTGCCGTGGCACAGGCAGGCAGCTCGCTGCAAGGAGCTTCAATATAACACATTGTTACAGTTTTGTCACTCCATTCGGTGTGCCGGTCAGAGTTTGCAAGAGAATACCCGGACAGGGCCTGCTCAGGGGAACCAACACCGTCTAATCCGCTGGAAAAAGGGGCGAAATTCGTAGATTACCTTGACATACACCCCGGGGGTGGATAGATTTAAACTGTAAGTTAAATGTCGCTCACGTAGCGCCAGGCAAGGGTGTCTTCGCCGCCTGCAACACTTAAAAAACAACGATTCGCCATCTCAACGGATGAAGAGAGCGATCTTTTGACAATCGTCCAAAAATATTTTATCATTCAAAACACACACAGGAGGAAAAAATGGCTAAGATAGTAGGAATCGACCTGGGTACAACAAACTCCGTTGTAGCGGTCATGGAGGGAGGGGAACCCAAGGTAATAGTCAACGAAGAGGGCAGCAGGATCACGCCATCCGTCGTAGCATTCACAAAGGACGGTGAGGTGCTGGTCGGACAGGTAGCAAAGAGGCAAGCCGTTACAAACCCTGACAATACCATATTCTCCATCAAGAGGTTTATGGGCAGGACCTATGATGAGGTTACGGAAGAGATGAAGATGGTCCCTTATAAGGTGATCAGGGATGAGCAAGGGAGGGTGCTCATCGACTCTTCAAATATGAAGAAACACTACACCCCGCCTGAGATATCGGCCTTTATACTTCAGAAGCTCAAGAGGGCGGCCGAGGCATATCTGGGTGAGCAGGTAACCGATGCCGTGATAACCGTTCCGGCCTACTTCAACGACAGCCAGAGGCAGGCTACCAAGGATGCAGGCACTATCGCAGGCCTTAATGTAAAGCGTATAATAAACGAGCCCACTGCATCATCCCTGGCTTACGGGCTGGACAAGAAGAAGGAAGAGCTTATAGCCGTCTATGACTTCGGAGGCGGCACATTTGATATATCAATACTCGAAGTTGGAGAGGGCGTCTTTGAAGTCAAGTCCACCAACGGCGATACCCACCTCGGCGGGGACAACTTCGACCAGCGCATCATCGACTGGATTATAGATGAATTCAAGAAAGAACAGGGTATAGACCTTTCAAAGGACAGAATGGCCCTGCAGAGGCTCAAGGAGGCCGCGGAAAAGGCGAAGATTGAGCTCTCATCCGTTATGGAGACGGAGATAAACCTGCCGTTCATAACCGCAGACGCCTCCGGTCCAAAGCACCTGGTTATGAGGTTATCGAGGTCGAAGTTTGAGCAGATCGCTGCGGATCTGGTAGAGAGGAGCCGCAAACCATGTGAGCAGGCATTGGCCGACGCGGGGATAAAGACCTCTGATATCGACGAGGTCATCCTTGTAGGGGGTATGACCAGGATGCCTGGGATACAGCAGGTCGTGAAGGACTTCTTCGGTAAAGAGCCACACAAAGGTGTAAACCCGGATGAGGTCGTCGCTGTAGGAGCCGCTATCCAGGCCGGTGTGCTGGCAGGTGAGGTCAGTGACGTGGTTCTGCTCGACGTCACCCCCCTCTCTCTGGGGGTTGAAACCCTCGGAGGTGTGATGACGCCTCTCATCCAGAGAAACACCACAATTCCTACAAAGAAGCAGGAGATATTCACCACCGCAGCGGACAACCAGACACAGGTTGAGATCCACGTCTTGCAGGGTGAAAGGCCCATGGCGCCAGACAACAGAACCCTTGGGAGGTTCCATCTGGTAGGGATCCCTCCGGCACCGAGGGGGGCCCCTCAGATAGAGGTCACCTTCGACATCGATGCCAACGGTATCCTGAACGTTTCGGCCAAGGACAAGGCCACAGGGAAAGAACAGAAGATAACTATCACCGCATCAAGCGGTCTCAGCAAAGACGAAGTGGAACGGATGGTTAAAGAAGCGGAGGGACATGCCGAAGAAGATAAAAAGAAGAAAGAGTCCATAGAACTTAGAAATCAGTTGGACTCACTTGTGTATTCCACAGAAAAGCTCCTGAACGAAAACCGATCCAAATTGCCTGAGGGCGACGCCAAGGCCGTTGAGGACGCGGTGGCGGAAGGGAAGAAGGCGCTTGAGACGCATGATCCGGAACAACTCAAGCGCGCTATAGATAATATCAATACCTCCTCTCACAAGATAGCCGAGATACTGTACAAACAGACCCCGGCAGACACACCTGAGACGGGGGCTGAAGGACAGCAGGCGCCCGGTGGCGGACAGGAAGAGGTTGTAGAGGCTGAAGTAGTCGATGAGAATAGGCAGTCCAACAATTAGTAATACTATTATTATCGCCTCGCGCCGGAACTGGCAAATCAGCCATACATTGCGGAGTGGAAGACACACTTTCACCGTATCGTGCAAATAAGCCGGACAGGTGAAAGGCAGCTTCCCATAACCTTGGAACGGGATGGCCAAGAAGGATTACTACGAAATACTGGGTGTAAGCAGGGATGCCTCACCGGAAGACATCAAGAAGGTCTACAGGAAACTGGCCAAGAAGTATCATCCCGATCTGCATCCGAATGACAAGGAGAATGAGGCCAGGTTCAAGGAGATCAATGAAGCCTACTATGTGCTCAGCGACCCGAAAAAGAGGCAGGAGTACGATAGGGCCGGCCAGTTCACTTTCGAGCCTGGTATGGGCGACTTCGGTTATGCGTACCAAGGCAATATCAACCTTGAAGACCTCGGATTCGGGCTCGGCGGCCTGGAAGATATATTCGGGAACCTATTCGGTTCCAGAACCGAGGCCAGAAGGCAGCCACGTCCCGCCAGGGGCAGAGATCTTGAGTATGAGGCGTCCATAGACTTCGACCACGCGGTGCACGGTACCGAGCTCAATATCACGACGGAAAGAGGTGGAAAGAGGAGTACTATTACCGTTAAGATACCTAAAGGTGTCAGAAACGGTTCCAGGGTGAGGGTAGCGGGCAAGGGCGGCGAGGGCATGCGCGGCGGCCCGCCGGGCGATCTCTATATTGTAACAAGGGTCAAACCTCACAGATATTTCAGGAGGGAAGGAGACGATATATATCTCGACGTTCCTATAACGGTATCCGAGGCCGTGCTTGGCGGGAAGGTCACAGTTCCAACCATATATGGAAAGACTACCATAAAGATACCCCCCGGTATAGAGAGCGGAAAGAAGCTTAAACTCAAGGAGAAGGGGATGCCCCGGTTAAAAGGGGGTGGAAAGGGAGACATGTATGTGGTGCTGTATATAACCGCTCCGAAAAATCCCCCTTCAAAGGTCAAAGAACTGTTCGAGGAGATCCAGAGACTAAATCCCTATGATCCCAGGCAGGGTCTGTGGTAAAATGGTCTCGAAAGCAAAGATGGATAACTTCGCGACTTGTGTCAATACACGCACGGCTTCTCCTAACCTGTCCTATCGCAACAGATAGAAAGGATATCCGATGAGCGAGCTGGATACTTTCAGGGAAAGGCTTTCGACAAGGGCGCTGAGAGTCCTGGACGGAGCAATAGAGGAAAGTAAGCGGCGTCAGCACTATTATCTGGGGGCTGAACACATCTTTTTATCCTTTGCAAAGAACGAGGCGGCCCTCTTTATGGA
>WGFD01000300.1 GCA_015492395.1 Deltaproteobacteria bacterium
AACTAGAGGTAGGTATATCTGGAAGGCCGCATGGTGGTCATTTTGGAATTTTACCTCCATGACTCCGTCATGGTTATTGATGATTGACGAGGATAGTGCTATACCGAGGCTTTCTTTATTGAGAATCTCTTCTTTGCTTTGCTCCGCTCTGTGGCTGCTTTCGATGGATATCTTTACATGCTTATCGGGAGGAAGCGGTAAAGGGGTTCTTCCGCCGAAGGCCGCTTTCTCCATGGTGATCTTTACTTCTCCATCCGGCTGTGAAACCTTCATGGCGTAGAGGAGAAGGGTATGTATGACGTACCTAATCTGTATTTCGTCACCCTTGATACTGTTGCTTCCATCCGGAATCTCCAGGTTAAGATGGATATCCGAGTCCTCAAGGAGGGCGCCTGATATATTCTTCAGGATTTCAGGGAGGGATATAATGGCCTTAAGTGGTGGGCTCCCCTTGAAGAAGGTTGAAATCTGTTCTGTAAGCCCCTTTGCTCTGAGGACCGCCTTTTCTATCTCCCTCAACTTGTTTACTATCCCCTCATCGAACTCCCGGGATAGCAATATCATATTCACATTGCCCAGTACGGTTGTGAGGATGTTGTTGAATTCGTTTGCGATGACTGAGGAGAGTTTCTCTATAGTATCCCTGGTATCGATACCTGGGATGCCGCCTCTGTCTTTAGCAGTCTCTTCTTTTCTCTCTACCATGAAATAGGTATACGTTAAAGGAAGTCTGCAAGGGTAAGTAGGGTAAGTTCTGTACACACCATCAGTTCAGTATAGTCCAAAGTAGAGGAACGGACAACACTTTTTTGTTATTCATATGGCGGATAAAGGGGTGGAAAGGGACAGCGAGCGTATTTCTATATGGTAATTCTCAGCGCGGTTTTGACCATACCTGCCGGTACCGCAACGGCATTCTTGGTGCAGGATAGAGCCTGAGTGGTGATGGGATGCGGCTTGTCGAAGTCATGAAGAATGCCGCAGCTCATAGCGACCTTTACAATCAGCCCACTCGGGGTTATAATAGTGATGAAACTGGAGGGTGTATGCTTGCTGTTAATACGGTGAAGAGGGTATTGGTACTACTGTGCTGTGGTGCTATGTTTACGGGCTGTGGAACCATGTCGCTCGCCTTGCCCATTGCGATACCGCTGGTTGTCAGCGGTGCAGGTGGAGGGGTGGCTTACAGTATCACGAATATTGCCTACAAGACCTGCAGTTTTTCTCTGAAGGAGGTGGAAGCGGCGGCCCACGAGGCATTGAAGAAGATGGGGATAGAGGAAGGTGAGAGGACGGAAGGAGAGGATGTGGTAAGTATCTCCGGAACCACTAAGAACCGGGATATATACATTGAACTTGAGCGAATTACAGATTCGACCACGAGAATCAAGGTCGATGCCAAGAGGACGTTTCTCCTGAAAGACAAGGCGACGGCCACTGAGATAATCGTACAGACCGAGAGGTTTCTCGAAGACCGTATGCAGTCCAATAACCGTCTTTGATGAGAGAAGGGTGGTAGCGGTGGACTCTTCACCAATCCTCTTCGTGCTCCGCGATTTTGTAAGACCATTCTATACCTCCAGTCCTATATCTACATGCCCATTTTTGCGGGAAGTTGGCGATTCCAGTAAAGAAATCTCTTGAAATGACGATATACTGCTTGACCGGGAGCATACACTTTATTTAAGAGTAGGGCCGGGAACGATCTATCCTGTACGGCCGGATACCTCTCCCACCAAAGGAGGCCTATACTGATTAACCGAATAGGACATCTCTAAATTGGCTTGACGGGAGCAGGCGAGTTATTGACTTTTGTTGAAAAGTACAGTATACTCCCAAATTAACGTTTCTTGTAGTTTACGAGGTACCGGTAAATGACTAAAGATAAAGAAAACAGCAAGATACAAAAGATCCTTGACGTTGGCAAGGAGAGAGGGTTCCTTACTTACGACGAGATAAATGACGCCCTGCCGCAGGAAGGGTTTTCTGTCGATGAAATGGACAACCTACTGGAGACATTGGGTGAACTTGGTGTGGACGTGGTGGACTCTCCGGCGGATGTGAATGCGGAAGAGGAAGAGGAGGTCATTGCTAAGAAGGCGGTCTTGGAGGTTGAAAGGGTTGAAGACCCCGTACGCATATATATGCGTGAGATGGGGTCGGTGTCGCTCCTTAAGAGGGAAGACGAGGTGGTTCTGGCCAAGGAGATGGAGACGGCGCGGTCAGAGCTTAAGAGGCTTACACTCAGCAGTCCTTTTGCATCGAGGGAGATCCTGCGGTTTGTGGAGAGAATAAAGGATGGCAGCGTATCCATAAGAGATCTTGTTGAGGAGCCTGATGAGTCGGTCCCATTGGATGAGGATTACACTCAAGCTATGATCACTACGTTGGAACGCTTGAAACGGAGAAAACGGGAGGGTGCGTACCGGTTGCTGAGAACGCTGAACCTGAACTACAATACCATAGATCTTATAGCCGCGAAGATAATATATCTGGATAGGTTGATAGAGGCCCAGGAGAGAAAGCGGGGTACCAAGAAGGCGGAGAGGGCAAAGAAGAGGATAGAGAGGGTGATGGGGCATCTTGGTATGACCAGAAGCGAGCTGAGGGAGATGGCCAAGGCCATAAAGGTTCACGACTTTCACATGCGGGAGGCCAAACATAAGCTTATTGAGGCCAATCTCAGGCTTGTCGTGAGTATTGCAAAGAAGTATGTCAATCTCGGATTGAAGTTCTCCGATCTTATTCAGGAAGGTAATATAGGGCTTATGAAGGCCGTGGACAAATTCGATTACAAGAAGGGGTATAAGTTTTCCACCTACGCCACATGGTGGATAAGACAGGCCATAACCAGGGCTATTGCGGACCACGGCAGGACCATAAGGATCCCCGTACATATGATTGAGACCATCAACAGGCTTCTCCAGACAAGCAGGCAGCTCTTAAAGGAGCTTGGGAGGGAGCCCTATCCTGAAGAGATTGCGGAAAAGATGGATATCCCTGTCTCGAAGGTGAGGCGTATCTTGAGGCTTATGAAGCAGACGCTTTCTCTCGAGACCCCCATAGGTGACGACGAAGAGAGTTCGCTGGGGGACTTCATTGAGGATGAAAAGTCTCCTTCACCCTCCGAGACGGCCATTGAGAGAGACCTGGCCGACCAGACCAGGAGAGTGCTCTTGACCCTTACACCCAGGGAGGAGAAGGTACTCCGAATGAGGTTTGGAATAGGTGAAAAGCAGGACTATACCTTGGAAGAGGTGGGGAAGGTCCTTGGTGTGACCAGGGAGAGGGTCCGGCAGATAGAGGCGAAGGCGATAAGGCGTCTGAGACACCCGACCAGGGTCAAGTTGCTGAAGGGATTCAGCGAAGAGTAAGCCCTGTCCGGCAGCAGGACCCCTACCGTCTCCTTATCTCCCTTCACGGATCAGCATATAATACCCTTGAATATCGACTCCACCCGTGCTTCGTGTATTGACGTGAGGCGTACCTTCTTCAACCTGGAGCGGTGCCCTTCTATGAGTTCCAGGGAGCCCATGCTCACACCGAGCTCTTTGGAGAGGAGTTCGATGCATCTCTTGTTCGCCTTTCCATCCACCGGTGGCGCGGTCAGCCGCATCTTCAGTGCCCCCCCATGTATCCCGCATATCTCGTCCTTCGACGCCCGCGGCTGTACGTAGACCTTTATGTAGATGCAATTTTTGCTGACCTCCAAAAAGGGGAGACTAGGTGTGTATGAACTTGAGCTTGTCGTCTGCCTCATCACCCTTTTCAGACTCGTTCTCTTCCAGCGTAAGCAGGTTGCCGTGGTACTCCAGGATAGATTTGATGGAGTTTTGGATCTCCAGCCGTTGCTTCTTTAGCTCGTATATCTCACTCTGGATATGCACGACACGTTTGTGAGCGTTTCTCGTAAGTTCTTCCGCCTGAATATTGGCGTCAGATATGATAAGCTCCGCCTCCTTCCTGGCAGTCTCCTTGAGGTCCCCTCCCATCTTTTGGGCCGATGTTATCGCTTCCTTCAGGATCTCCTCACGGGCCTCGTGTGAAGAGAGGCGCCTCTCCAGGTCTCTAACCTGTTCCTCAAGGCGGTTGACCTGTTTTATCGCCTCCTCGAGGGTGGCCGCCGCCAGTTCCTTGAAGGCGTTAACCTCACTTACGCTGTAACCCATTGGTTTCTTCTTGAATAGATGTTCCCTGATATCCATTGGTGTAAGCTTCATCTTCAACCTCCCATACGCATTTTGAACGCCAGATCGCTTAGTGTCCTCACCAGAAAGGTCTGTAGAAATATTATAACAAATATCACTATGATGGGTGAGATGTCAAGTCCTCCCATATGGGGGAGCCGTTTCCTTACCTGATAGAGTACAGGTTCCGTTATCTGATAGAGGAACCTGACTATCGGATTATAAGGATCGGGATTTACCCAGGATAAGAGCGCCCTGATTATTATTATCCACATATAGATGTGGAGCACAACATTAAGGATCTGCGATAGAGCCTCCAGCAGGTTCGCAAGCATAAACATCGGTTTCTCCTTTTATTACCTTGAGAGTTCTCTTGCCCTCTTAGACGCCCCTTCAACGGCCTTGTCGATGGCCGTCCTTAATCCGTGTTCCTCCAGTATCGCGAGGCCGGCTATTGTAGTACCGCCCGGAGATGTAACCATCTCCTTAAGGTCGCCAAGGGGGCGTCTACTCTCTCTTGCAAGCCTTGCCGCACCGAGGACGGTCTGTATGGAGAGTTTTCTCGCATCTTCTCTCGACAGTCCGCCCTTGACGCCTGCATCCGTCAACGCCTCAATGACCAGGAAAATATAAGCTGGGCCGCTGCCGCTCAGGCCTGTGACGACATCCATCAACACCTCACTTTCAATCTCCACTACACTTCCCACTGCACCAAAGATCGCCGTTGCAAACGCCCTGTGGGGGTCGGAGATGTCCCCTCCTGCATAGAGACCGGTGGCCCCTTCCAGCGCCAGTGCCGGCGTGTTGGGCATGGCCCTTACAATCGAGGCGGGGTGTGGTATGATGTCTCTGATATAGTCGGTCGTAACCCCGGCGGCGACGGATATAAGCAGCTTCTCCCTATTTATATCTCCGGCGACCTCCTCAAGGGCACTCCTAAGGTCCTTGGGCTTCACGCAGAGGATGACTATATCGGCCAGCCTTACGATCTCCAGGTTCTCATTGAAGATCTTGACATTATAGGTTTCGGCGATGAAGAGCAACCTCTCCTTATGTCTATCGGCCACGATAATCTTGGCCGGAGAGACCTTCTTCGATGCGATAAGCCCCTTTATCAACGCCTCGCCCAGGTTTCCGCTGCCTATAAATCCTATAGTCTTCCCTTTCAGTATATCCTTATCCATAGCCATAGGTATCACTGCTTCTTTCTTTCGCCGAATATGGCCGTGCCGATTCTAATTATGGTCGCGCCTTCTTCTATTGCAACCTCGAAGTCATTCGACATGCCCATCGAGAGTTCATTGAGCGGGATCTTTGTCAAGTGCTGTCTGTTTATCTCCTCTGCAAGCCTCCTGAGGCTGGTGTAGTACGGTTTAGAGAGGCGCGGATCGCCGAAGGCGGGGGGAATGGTCATAAACCCCTTCAGATTAAGGTTTTCCAGATCCACAATCCTTGCGACTAGATCTATGGCGCCCTTTCTGTCAACGCCGTACTTACTCTTCTCTCCGGATAGGTTCACCTGCAGGAGAATGTCAAGCGGTCCTTCCGCCCTCTTACTCAACTCCTTCGCGAGTGAGTACGAATCCACGGTCTGGATCATCTTGAACAGTCCGACAGCCTGCTTCACCTTATTCTTCTGCAGATGCCCGGTGAAGTGCCATGACACCGAACTGCGTTTGATCTTGTCTATCTTTTCTTGCGCCTCCTGCACATAGTTCTCTCCGAAGGTCCTGAGTCCTGCGGAGATGGCCTGTTTTATCAACTTGACTTCGACACCCTTAGTTATCGCGACCAGAGACACCTCTTTAAGTGCCCTTCCCGATCTCCTGACCGCCTTATAGATCTTTTCATTTATAACTTCCAGATTCTCCGCTACTGTTGAAGCCATCGCCCCTTCCTTTCTGTTAAAAAAACCTTTATAGCATATCCACATTGCCCGGCAAAGTCAACTTTTCGGTTACAGCCCCTATATAGTGCAGCCATCCGATCTCCCATATGGCCCCCAGGAAGAGTAATATAACGACGACGAAGTAGAGCCACAAGGCCTCTTCGACGGATATCCTGAATGATTCCTTTCTCGTCGTTACGCCTTTCCTGGAGGGGAAGATGATGGAGAGGCCTATGTTGATCCCAGCCGCGGCGGCGAAGACGTATGCCCCGAATTCAAGTAGGAAGGTGCCGTAAAATGCGAATGTGATGGCGGGGCCGGAGAGGAGCCCGTAAAAGATTATACCCATCGTCAAGGCCCTCATTACCGTGATAATGTAGGGAAAGAAGAATACCAGTCCGGGGGCCGTGGTCGTCAGGAATGCGCCTACCAGGAGATTGAAGATGAATGTATAGATGATCTTTGGGATAATATACGGTGAAAGGACCCCGGTGAGCGGTTTGATATATATCAGGTCTGGCAGACTCTTCAGCGCCTCTTCACGGAAGGCCATGACGCCGGCAAGCTGCTCGCTGACCATCCATCGGCCGAAAAAGAAGAATACCACGTTTACGATGGCCAGGAATATGAGGAGGTTCCGGTGAACCTGGACCACCGCGGCAACCTTTCTATATATTGATTCTATTCCGGCTCTTTCCATAGCGCTATATACTAACCCTATCT
Organism: Deltaproteobacteria bacterium; assembly: GCA_015492395.1. Classification (GTDB taxonomy): domain Bacteria; phylum Desulfobacterota; class GWC2-55-46; order S146-70; family S146-70; genus S146-70. The sequence goes on from WGFD01000300.1 coordinate 6,799, forward strand.
TTACATCCAGGTCAATACAGGATCTTGAAAAAGACATAATCCTTTCAGCCATATTACCCTTAATCCAGGACTATCATGACTACTCCGGCGGCCATCACTGTGCTGCCGATAAGCCTCTTCTTTATCTCCCTCTCCGAGAAGAGCAGCCGGCCGTATATAACGCTGAAGACTATACTGGTTCTCTTAACAGATATCATGTAGGCGACGTTGGTAAGGCTGAGGGCGATGAAGTGTGACGCTATCATTACGGCACTGCAGAGGCCTATCGTCGAGAACATCAGCGGTCTTGAAAGGATCAGGTGCTTCTTTCCGCGGTGCCATACGATTGGCGTCAGTATCGCTGTCAGCACAAATGGATAAAAGAAGCCGAAGAATACAGGACTGGAGTGTCGTACCGCCACCTTTCCGAGTGTTGAGGTGATGCTATATATTAATGCGACTAATATCATGAGGGTGACTCCCTTCTCTCTGCCTATGGCCTTTATCGGTTCAAGAATTCCTTTACTTGAGAGGTCGACATTCAAGAAGTAGGCGCCCGTAACGATCAACAGAATACCGGAGACACCATGGATTCCCGGCACTTCCCCCAGGAGGACGAAGGCTATAAAGAGTATAAAGACAGGGCTCAGGGCTATAAAGGGCACCGTAAGGGAGAGTGGAGAGAGGTTTATCGACTTTATGTAAAGGATGATGGCTGTGATCTCCAGAGGGAGGAGGATGAGCAGGGTCAACCAGAATGTGGCGTCCAATTTCGGGATGGGGATGAATAGGAAGGTCATGGCCAGGAAGGGGATGGCGTACCCTTCCCGTACCCACGCGATCACATACTCATCCGTTTCTACCATAGCCTTCTTGCTCAAGGCGTCGGCAGTGGAAAGGGCCAAGGCGGTGAGGAGTGCGAATACTATCCACTGCATCTTGATTGCTGGCGGCCTCCACTGTACAATAGTTCAACTATACCTTCGATGTGGTATGTCTGTGGGAACATGTCTATGATTCTGGCCCTCCCGGCGTTGTACCCGTACCTTTTCAAGATGGAGATGTCTCTGCCAAGTGTTGACGGGTTACAGGAGACATAGACTATCCTTCCTGGTTTAAGCGAAGCCACCTCCTTCAGCACCCCCATTCCGCCGCCCCTTGGAGGATCCAGTAGGATGGTGGGCGGTTTCCCAATATCGATGGATTTCAGGCCTTTGAATAGATTGGCACGGATAAACCGTACGTTCCGTATGGTATTTCTCTCCGCGTTGAATCCGGCCTTCTCTATGGTAAGCCTGTCCACATCTATCCCCGTGACCTCTTTGCACCTCATCGACAGGGGGAGTGTGATGTTTCCCCCACCGCAGAAGAGATCTGTAACGTAGTCGCCCCTCGTGGGGTTGCAAAAAGCGATTGCCGCCTCGACGAGACGGCTGTTCTGGACGGTATTGATCTGAGAGAACATGGCGATATCCACCCTCATGTTCAGCCCCTGTAGTATGTATGCCAGACCGGTGTCACCTTCGGAGTATGTCTCCTTCCAGGCTCTGTCCCTCCTGGAGCTACTCCTCCTTATCCGGACTCCCTTTATGCATGGTATCTTGCCGACCATGCCCCCCCGGCCAAGGACCATCTCTTCGCTTGAATGGATGAGGGCGACCGCCTTCCGGTCCACCTCGCTAAGTCCTATCTCGACTGTGTGGATGGCACACCGCCTGTACTCGGTTTCTATGAAGTCTCTGAGTGCCTGGAATGCCTTATTCAATACCGGATGCAGGACCGGGCACTCTTCGATCTCCACAATATCGTTTGAGCCTGCCTCGAAGAAGCCCCAGGTGCCGGACTTGACATGGAACTGCGCCCGTGTGCGGTATCCCAGCGGTGAGGGTGACGCGATACACGGTTCTATGACGATGTCATCTATTCCGCCTATTCTCTTGAGGGTTTCCAGGAAGATCCTCTCCTTCCAATCGACCTGTTCCTCATAGCGGATGTGCTGCCAGTGGCACCCGCCGCATCTCTCCACATAGACGCATGAAGAGTGTTGCCTGAGAGAGGAAGGGATGATGACTTTCCGTATCCTGCCCTCGGCAAAACCGCGCTTCTCGGATACGACGTCAACCTCTACCGTATCCCCCGGCGCGGTATGGGGAACGAATAAGACCTTGCCGTCTGTCCTGCCGACCCCCATACCTCCGTGCGCTAACGATGTGATCTCGATAAGTACCGATTTACTCCGGTTTATTATTTTCTGTCCTGGAAGGGTTCAGACGATTATAGCCTATTTGTGAAGACTTATTCAAATAAACCTGTAAATTATAAATAGACACTTCGGGGCTGTTGAAAAACCCCGGTTTTAGTCAGTTTCAGGCGACCGGGGCAAGGCCGAAGGAGTTTTCCCGGCAACGACCCGATAATCGTTTGTAAAAGGATCCCAGCGCCCCCATACCCCGCCAATAGTGACACATACAGTACAAAAATTGCCATAAAAGCGCCGCCAGGCGCTTAAGGTTCATCACCGCCGCCGTAAGGTATACCTGTATGGCAACGTTCTTAAGCCCTCTACGCACAGCCCTTCTTAAACCGTGCTGGGTCTTCGCCTCCCCGTGCACACCTTCCACCTGCCACCTGTGTCTGCCGTACCAGCGCCGGGTATCTTCGTCCCACCTCGGCCTTTCACGCCGTGCCCTCATAAACGCCTCGTAGCCCTCTACAATGAGCACGGTCCGTACATTGGCGCTATCCGGCAGACAACGCCCACGCTTGTCACAGGCGCGGCAGTCGCTCGTCCCGGCGCGATAGACCCACCCCTTCTTCGCACGGCTCGAAGGCCGTAAAAACTTCCCTTCCGGACACCGCACCACCTTGTTAACGGCGTCGTATTTAA
>WGFD01000301.1 GCA_015492395.1 Deltaproteobacteria bacterium
GATCCTGGGTAATATGTTTCAGATTGCCAATGTTGATAAGGTGAAAGAGGTGACTCCAAGGCCTGAAGAAGGCCGGAACGCGCCTGACTCCACAAGTGTGCGCCTTACTGCACAGAAAAAGGGTAAAGGGGAAGAGGGTGCTAAGAAGAGAAAACGAAGAGAGTCTCCTGAGGATAGTGGAGATGAAGATGAGAGGGGGGAAAACATAGACATCATTGTATAATTAGGACCATCCATGAGCAATATTTTCCTCCGGGGGCAAGATTTGCCCCCTGTACGTCAGATACGATCACTTTCCATGCAAGAACCGGCCTACCCACCCTATTACAATCCTTCACTGCAGTCTCCTATTCTTTACTGTACCGCCATAGTAACCCATTATAATTAGTGTTGAGCCGCATAGCGGACGAATATAGTTGATAGTTCCTGCATTCGGGGGCCCATTGCAGGCCGCTATGACGCCTGACATGCGTAAGAGGTGTTGTTTATCAAAAACTACCTCGGTCTCGTGCTAAAGGTGTCACTTGGCATGACTATTGCTTAAGGTTGTATGCAGGAGGTGATAAATGGACCGCGGTGTATACACAGCCGCAATAGGCGGCATAAACCAGGCAAGAAATCTGGAGATCATCACCACCAACCTTGCCGGCAGCAGTATGGCCGGGTTCAAGAAGGCGATGCCTGTGTTTACGGTCTTGGAACCTTCCGGTCGATCACAGGGTGGTGCGGCAGGTGTTCCAGGTGTCAGGGTGCTGTCAGGTGTCGGTGGCACGTTTACCGACTTTTCTCAAGGTACATTGAAGATGACAGGGAATCCACTGGATATAGCCATATCCGGCGAGGGTTTTTTTGTGGTACAGACATCTGATGGGGAGCGATATACACGAAAGGGCGACTTCCTTTTGGACAAAGAAGGTAAGTTGATGACAAGGGCGGGGGACCAGATCGAGGGAGAAGGAGGTGGGGTGACATTGACGCCCGGAAAGATCTCCATAGCTGCGGATGGGACCATAAGTGTGAATGACGGTGTAAATGAGAGCATAGTGGACAGGCTTAAAATAGTAGTCTTTAAAGACCCCTATCATTTGACGCGAGTTGGGAATGGACTCTTTTCTGCCCCTGATGGAATGGCAAGAAAGGATGTGGGGGCAGGCACTTCAGTAGTCCAGGGACACCTGGAGATGTCTAATGTGAATGCGGTCCATGAGATGGTCTCTATGATCAACGCGCTCAGGATATACGAATCTCAGATGAAGATAATGAAGGGCTTTGATGAGATAACGGAGAAGGCGATAAGACTGGCCGCTAACGGCTGAAAGGAGGAGATGGGTTATATGTTAAGGTCTATGTGGATAGCCGCAACGGGTATGGAATCACAACAACTGAATATCGATATCATATCCAACAATCTTGCCAATGTCAATACCGTCGGTTTCAAGAAGAGTCGCGCGGACTTCGAGGACCTGTTGTACCAGAATATGAAGATGCCTGGAGCGGCTTCATCGCCTACAACCCAGGTGCCGACAGGTATCCAGATTGGGCAGGGAGTGAGGCCTGTTGCGACCCAGAAGATGTTCACCGTCGGTAACCTACAGCAGACCGGCAATCCTTTGGATCTGGCAATAGAAGGCGATGGTTTCTTCCAGGTGACCACACCGGAAGGCAATATCGTCTATACAAGGGATGGCGCGTTCAAGCTTAACAGCGGCGGTGATCTGGTCACGTCCAATGGGTACCTCCTCGAGCCGTCCATAACGATACCGAGTGACACCACGGCCATATATGTGAGCGCAGACGGAATTGTGTCGGTACAACAGGCCGGCTCAAGCGCCCCTACCACGGTTGGCAATATAGAGCTTGCCAGATTCCTGAACTCGGGAGGCCTTCAGGCTGTAGGCAGGAACCTCTTCACGCAGACGGAGTCATCAGGAGTTCCTCTGACCAGCATTCCCGGGCAGGATGGCGCTGGAACTATAGCGCAGGCCTTTCTGGAGATGAGTAACGTCAGTGTGGTGGAAGAGATGGTCAATATGATAGTCGCGCAGAGGGCGTATGAGATAAACTCAAAGTCCATTCAGACTGCGGATGATATGCTCCAGATGGCAAACAATCTAAGGAGGTAATAGTGAGGCTAATGGTTCTTGTATTTGCCGCCTTTATAGCTTTTTCTCCATCTATTCTTGAAGCCGGTGAGATGCAGGAGATGAAGGTTGTTATTGCCAGCAAGACACTGCAGATAGGGCATGTCGTAGCTGCTGGAGATGTCAGGGTAGTCAAAGTACGGTCGAAAGGCCCGAGAGACGCGGTGAGGCTTGAGGATGTGGTGGGAAAGAGGGTCAAGAGGCCGGTCGGCAAAGGCAATACCGTCAAGAGAGACTACATTGGCGAGAGACTTGCTATAAGAAAAGGTGACAGAGTAATCATAGTTGTAAGAAATGGGAACCTGAGAGTCTCCGCAAACGGCCTGGCAAGGGACGATGGCGCCACAGGAGATGCCGTAGATGTGGAGAATCTTGCATCGGGGAAGGTAGTCAGTGGTATTGTAGTAGAGCCCGGAGTTGTTGAGATATATCTTTGACTCTCATACTTATATTGAGGAGGTAGGATTGGCGGTTATAAGGAATGGCTGTGCACTCTTTACTTTGACGCTGCTTCTTCTTGCAGGTTGCGGTGCCACGCCCGAGAAGGTGGACACAAGGTCTCTTCCGATGCCGAAGATGGCTGTTGCGAAGAGGGCCCCCGGCTCCATCTGGCCCGGTGTCGATTCAAAGAATACGCTTTTCGGTGATTTCAGGGCCAAAAATGTGGGAGATATTGTGACGGTGTTGATAGTTGAAAAGACTGAAGCCAAGAAGGAGGCCATTACCTCTATGAGCAAGATAAGCAGTAC
>WGFD01000302.1 GCA_015492395.1 Deltaproteobacteria bacterium
AACTGGTCTGTCGCCTCATCCAGAAGCCTCCGATATTTGGTTATATCTTCCTCTATGTACCATAGATTTTCCTTTGCGGTGTCGTTCCGGTAAGCTGCAAGATTTGCCATGGCCTCCTCCTGTTGATTGAAATGTTAAGCAAGACAACTACTTATCGCCTATGGTTGATGAGATGCCTTATCTTTTCGGTGAGGTACACTTGTGGTAACTTATCAATACTTTCCTCCCATATGCCTATTCCTGATCGCTGCCCATCACCTCCTTTTCATGGTATTTGCCCACCGTCAGCATTGCGCATCAGCCCATTCTCACGTTAGGAATTGATCGCCGGGAAGAAGAATATAATAGGTCCTAGTGACAATTTCAATAAAAAAATCCACACCCCGAGCGCACGCCGAAACACCTCCAACTATACCATATATTGTATATATATTTACTTATATACCTATATATAGCACTTGTCAAGTTCTAAACAATAAAATACACCACCGATTTTTTTGTTGATCCGCCGCAAGAAATCGGCTCTTTTTTATGAAACGAATCTCTAAAGATTTGTTGATTTGGGGCAGGTTCGTATAGGATAAAACTAGATAAGGTTTATTGCGCCTCTTCGATTATCTTCACAACGCTCTCTTCCTGACCAATGGCCATGATATGGGCGCCGTGGCAAAATGTCTTCAGTTCCTTCAACTGTCTCGCCGCTATCCTGATACCTGTTTCGAGCTGGTTTTCAGAAGATTCCAGCTCGTCTATCAGGTGCTGTGGGACATTCACACCTGGAACGTTTTTATTAAGAAAGTGTGCCATCTTGGCGGATTTTAAGAGAAGTATCCCTCCAAGGATCTTAACATCGAACTGAGCCGCATACTCAAAGAAGCCGCGAAAGGTGTGCATATCATAAAAGGCCTGTGTCTGGAAAAACCTGGCCCCAGCCTCGATCTTCTTCTCGAACTTTATCATCTCCGGCTCCCATGGGTCCGCCTCAGGGGCTACTACAGCGCCGATAAAGAGGTCGGTCCTTCCGTTAAGAGGCGTACCCTTCATGTTTGTGCCGCCATTCAGTTTGCTTATGACGTCCACCATCTGAACCGAGTCTATATCAAAGACGGCCTTCGCCTCCCTGTGGTCACCAAATGAGACATGATCGCCGGTAAGGGCGAGAATATTCCTTATACCTAAAACAAACGCGCCCATGATATCGGACTGTATGGCCAACCGGTTTCTGTCGCGGCATGTCATCTGAAATACTGGATCTATCCCCTCCCGCATAAGGAGCAGGGAACATGCCAGAGAAGAGAGGCGCATTACCGCCCGCTGATTGTCGGTCACGTTCGCCGCATCAACGGTCCCCTTCAATAGCCTGGCTTTATCCATGAATACGGATGTATCGGTGCCCCTCGGCGGACATATTTCCGCGGTAACGGCGAATTCCTTCGAATCGAGCTTGGACTTCAGGGCCTTCAAGCCCCCCCCCTTACTCCCCTATCGAGGACTACCTTGCGGGGCCGTGTCAGGTCCTTGGAATGGTCTTTCGGAGGGCTTATTCTCTTGAGTACATGCAGTCTTCCCTGGGCTTTGAGGCGTCTGTAGATATCGATCCAGGCGCATCCATTTTCCAGATCAACCTCGCACCTGCCTCCATCCATGCCTCCACAGGGACCGTTCAAAAGGCCTTTCGGGCAGTATGTATGAGGACATACCCCTGCAGTTTCCCCGAGGACACACTCCCCACAGAGCGAGCAACCTTCGAAGAATCTCCCATACCTCTCCACCGTAGCAAGAAAGAGGGTATCCAGCGCTGGAAGGACCGGAGTCCCGTCATCCGTGTTCTCCGCCACGGTCCTTACCCCCGCTCCGCAGGCGAGAACAAGTATGGCGTCGGAACTAGCAGCGGCCTCTTTACGCTTGAACTCCCTCTTTATGAGCATATTATAGCAGGTTTCATCTACAACTGATGAGCCGGTGACCTCCTTTCCTTCCTCACCGAGAAGTCTCTTCATCTCTTCGACCTCTCTCTCACCTCCTGTCCGGCACTGCTCGGCGCATGAGTTACAGCCGAACAGAAAGACCTTCTCTCTCCCCTTAAGGTATTCCAGTATATCCCCAAAGTCCTTCTTTTTAGTGATTATCATACCGTCTTCCGAAGCCTCTTCGCGGCCTGGACTGTATTGTGAAGGAGCATGGCTATCGTCATAGGCCCAACTCCACCCGGGACCGGCGTGATATGAGCGGCAACCTTCTCAGCGCCGTCGAAGTCCACATCGCCAACGAGTTTGCCGTCTGCGGTCCTGTTGATACCGACATCTATCACCACAGCCCCTTCCCTGATCCAGTCACCGGCGATCATACCGGCCCTGCCTACGGCGGCAACCACTATGTCGGCTGACCTGATCTTTTCCCTTAGGCCTCTGGTCTTGGAGTGAGTAATGGTGACGGTAGCATCCCTCTCCAGGAGCATGACGGCCACAGGTTTCCCCACAATATTGCTCCTTCCCACCACCACCGCGTCTTTCCCTCTAAGATCCACGCCGGTAGACTCTATCAGCTTTATGATACCAAGCGGTGTGCATGGTTGAAAGAGTGGCGAACCTGCAACCAGCCTCCCTATATTGTATGGGTGAAAACCGTCAACATCCTTTGCCGGGTTGATGGCCTCCAGAACCTGTTCAGCATCAATATGGGGCGGGAGGGGGAGTTGAACCAAAATACCGTGGACATCCTCCCGCTCATTCAACCGAGAGATGAGGGCAAGCAGGTCCCCTTGTGTGGTCTCCACGGCCAGCCTGTGCTGAAACGAAGCGATCCCGGCAGCCTCACAGGCCTTCCCCTTAGACCTCACATATATCTGTGATGCAGGATCCTCGCCGACCAACACTACCGCAAGACCGGGAGTCAGCCCAACTGCCTTCAGTTCCTCCACCTCTCCCTTGAGTCCCGCCCTTATTCTTGAGGCCAGTCCCTTGCCATCAATGATCTTAGCCATAGCGTTTTAATATAATTTATCCGGAAGCTGAATGCAAACGGAAAAAACCGGTCCGCCCTGTTTACCTTGACAGACACCCGAAATGCATGTTATTTGAATACTATATTAGACTGGAAAGGACAAAGCGTTCAATGGGCAAAAAAGATATGACTGAAACGGAAAAGGCAATATGTCACGCAGTGCAGTTTGATATACCGTTGATCCCACGCCCCTTTGAAAAGTTGGCAAATGAGATCGGCGTATCGGAAGGCTTTTTCATACAGAAGGTACAGGAATTCCTGGACAAGGGTTACATAAGGAGGTTCGGAGCGGCGTTGCGACACCGTAAGGCAGGTGTGACTGCGAACGGCATGGGTGTATGGAAAGTACCGGAAGAAGACCGTGAAAGCACCGGCAATATCATGGCGTCGTTCAAGGAGGTCACCCACTGCTACGAAAGGCCTTCATTCCCCGGCTGGGACTACAATCTCTTCACAATGATACATGGGAAAACCAAGGAGGACTGCTTTGAAATCGCCGGCAGGATATCCGAAGCCACCGGTATAACCGAATATAAACTGCTCTTTAGCTCCAGGGAATTCAAGAAGGAGAGTATGGTCTACTTTTGATTTGCACCCATCCTGAACTTTATTTGTCCGTTAATACTGTTTTTTACCCGGAAATTGCAGCTCCCTGCAGTAAGCTGCTGGGAATGCCTGTCTGCCCGTCTGTCAATCCCGGCGGACAGGTGCGTCACGATGCATGTTCAACACCGTTTATTTAGGCTTCTACTTCAAACCCTGCAAAGATATCTCTATTCTTTATAGGGAATCGCCATGGCGAAAGGCCAAAACAACCGCAGAGAGGACATCCCCTTCGGCCTGGAATCGACCCTTGAGGCCATTCTTGAGAACTCGCCGGATATCATCATCTTTCTAGACCTTAAATCGGTGATACTCTCTGTAAACAGAGGCGCCGAAGGTATACTCGGATACGGAAAAGGCGAACTTGAAGGCAAGAACCTCTCATACCTCTTCCATGACAGGGCGACAGTGGATAGATTGTTAAGATCATTCGAGGCCGGCAAAGATGCAACCAACCGCAAAGTCAGATTCATGAATAAGGCCGGTGAGATCATGGATATAAGCCTTTCACTATTTCCACTCAAAGACGGTAAAGGGAAGACGACCGGCGCCATTGTGCTGGGCAAGGACATATCGGAATGGAAGAGAACCCAGAGGCGTCTGAAAGACTACTCCAGAAGACTGACAAGGCTTGTGGAAAAGAGGACCATCGAGTTGAGGGAAAGCAAGTCCCGCCTGGAAGCGATGCTAAGCGGCATAGCGGACGGAGTTATCTTCGCGGATTACAAGAACCGGGTGACGTTCATAAATAGAGCGGCCGAATTGATCTTCGGGATAAAGAAAGAGGATTGGTTGGGCAAGCCCTTCAGGAAAGCACACTCCGAAAAGTCGCACAAGAAGGCAATGAAACTGATAAGAGATATGCGGGCGGGAAAGATAAGGTCATTCTCCAGCGAGATAAAGGTAGGGGACAAGAGTGTTGTCGCCGACTTTTCACCCATCATGCACGGAAAGGACTATCTCGGGGTGATATTCATAGCAAAAGACGTCACGGCAATGAAGAAACTGCAAGCGGAACTTCTGCAGACGGAGAAGTTGGCCCTCGTAGGC
>WGFD01000303.1 GCA_015492395.1 Deltaproteobacteria bacterium
AGACCCGCTGGTTGACCGCCTTACCCATCTGGAGGCTGGTGGCGTTGAAGTTCACCTTGCAGGCATTGTACACGTAAGGGAGGTCCCGGTAGTAATTAAGGGGAGGACGCAATTCAAAGCCGCCGTTGAGGAGGTGTCTCCACCCTTGATCTCCGTAGATCTTCACATCAAATTCACCCAGGGCCTTAACGCACGAAAGGCGATAGTTTAGTGTCGCCTTCCAAATGATCGCAGCCTCAAGGTCGATCCTCTCCCTCTTGCCGAGTCTATCCACCATCATCCTGTCATTCGCGGACACTCCCCTCAGAGGATCCTCACCATTACCGTTCACTTTCAGATAATCGTCCGCAAGCGCCTCCACCAGTGAGTGGAACCTCCCGTCAACCTTGGACAGCCACATCTTCACCTGCTCCACCATGGATGCGCCGACGAAACCAACATCACACCGATATGTCTTAAGCTTCTTCTTGTTTGGGTTGATGGGCCTGAATATATTCTCATCCGCGCCCAAAGGCAGGTATTCGACGGATTCGAAGCCCATCGACTCCATATCACCGATATACCCCCTGTCCCAAAGAAAGACGGAGGTAAAGGGAGATACATTGCGCTCGAAAGCCCTAAGAATAAGATTAGGACTGTCGACATACCATGACGCGACCGGCATCTCTATCGAATTCAGAAAGGAGGTCAAGACCCCATCCTCATCGAAACCCAGGTGGTTTACAGTCATAAAGAAGTCCGGCTTGAAGCCCAGGATCTTCTCTATCAACCTGGACACGATCAGCTCACCCTTTTCCCCTTTCCTTATCGGTATCTTCAACAACCTGCAGCCGAGGGACTTGACGGCCTTTTCCAGCTCCAGGGTCAAAAAATATCCGAGATCAAGGAGCGCGACACTCGGCGACTCTTCCTTGAACTTGGCATATTTCAACCTGTCCCATAGCCTTACGGACACTGCCTTTTTCAGCGAGGAAAGGAGGGGATTGTAGTAGTCCGGAAAGGCCGAGACCGCCGAAGGCAGGGGCAAGACCGCTATAGGCGGCATGCCACCCCTCATCTGCTCCTTTGTAATCTCCCTTAGCACAACATCCGGAGGAAGTCCCGCCATGAATTTGACATTATCTCCAAATTCGGCAGTCTTGCCATGCTCCCTGGCGAGTCCATATATCTCCGGCTCCGCCTCGACCACCACAACTCCGGGTGATTTAAACCTCCGGCATATCTCCGCCAGATGGTAACCTAGCCCCAGCCCCAAAACGATCAACAAACCTCTGCCGTCAAATTGAAAGGCGTCAACGATCGCTCTTGCCTCGGCCTCGGGGTCATAGAGGCTGTGCAGGATCTTCTCCGATCCATCCGCACGGACAAGTCGCAAAGAGGAGTCACCGCTTCCGGTTTTTACTATAGAGATGCGCATAGCTGGAATGTTTGCCTCTACGGCGCCTCCGGACATCGAGGTCTCATCTTCTTCGGAAGGTCCGGCATTGCCAGCTATCTCCCTTTCAAGCGCGGCCTCGGCCTCTCTCTGGGCCTCTATAACGCCCGATTCGGTAATTTCACCTGCATACCTTGAGTGAATTATCCGCATCGTTCTAAGGAAGTCGGGACGTCTTGAGTAGGTGCAGCTCTCCGCGCCTACATATACTCTGAATTCCGCCGTAGCCCTTTTGAAGTGGTGGAAATTGAACTTCCGGGCCATCCTTATCCACAGATCCCAATCCTCATGTGTCGCCAGCCCTTCGTCAAAAGATCCGGCCTCCCGGATACACTCGCGGTGGTGCAGCATATTCAAGGTAGGGATATAGTTCATGACAAGAAGTCCCTGTTTATCAAAGTCCCGCCCCTGAACAGACCTTATGTTTCGAGGAACAAAACTGTTTCCCTCCCGCCTGAGAACCGCCATGCAGGAGTCGCTGTAGGCAACCTTATAGTCGCTCTCCTCCAGGATGGATGTCAGTGACTCCAGATGGCTTTGGTAAAATATATCGTCGTCGTCGAGATAGGCTATATATTTACCTTCCGCCCTTTCCAGGCCTAAGTTCCTTGCAACGGCCGGACCTCTGTTAGTGTCACTCTCTACATATGCGATTCTCCAATCCTTGAAACCTTCGACGACAGCCGATACATCTTCGCCACCGTCATTCACTACAATTATTTCAAAGTTCTGACAGGTCTGGGCAAGGATACTTCGAAGGGCTTCCCTCAGGCGATGAGGGCGGTTCCATGTAGGGACAATAACGCTGACCAACGGTCTGGAACCATTGCGGTCACTTATCATAGAGCGTTTGTGTTTGAAAGCAGGTTATTCAATCGGTCCAGCCTCTTAGTATAGAGTCTGTTCAGTGCGGCCGGGACCTGTTGAAGATCACTGTAGATATCTTTCAGTGCCCCAGACTCTTCGCTGCTCAGATTATCCCCGTACTTATGGGCGAACTCCTCTGTTAACTCGAATATCTTGTCCGCTCTGCCGAGCTCCTGCCAGAGGTCGGCTATCCTTAAAATAAGCCTGAGATCCTTAGGATTCTTTTTCAACGCATTGTAAAGGAGATGGAGCCAATTATTCAAGATCATCTCCTTTGCCAGATCGTGTGAATACCCGTCTCCATTATGATATCTCGCGAAGCTGTCGGTGATCTTCCTCAGATCGCCGGCCCTCGCGGCGAACTGAGTAAACCGCCGCGTCAGTTTCACATAGTCGTTGGACTCCGACAACACCTCCTTGTCCAGCCGCTTCAGATACAAAAACTTGATGTACTCCAGGCGGAGGTCCAGGTCAAAGGGGACACGCTTTATCGCCATCTTGAACATCTCGCGACTTTCCTCATCGTAGCCTAGAAGCGCCAGGTTTTTAGCTAGAGACATCTCGATGATGCCGGAGTCTCCATACAGATTGTGCGCTTCCACCAGGGCATCCAGCGCCTTATAGAGATCACCCTTCTTTTCCGCGACGAGCGAGATAAAAAACAGCGTAACCGCCTGGAATAAGATCCTGATATCCTCCAGGCTCCGCTCCGCTCCTCCCTTGCATAACGACAGGATATGGTGGTTGAGGGGCTTACGGAATACCATCTTGAACAATTCGAAATCGAGGTTGTGCAAACACCATGGATCGACTATACTCTCCTCATTCTCAAACAACTCGACGGCGTTATGAAACACCCGGAGCGCCTCTTCGAAGTTTCCGCTCCTCATGTGGATGAGGCCCAGATTGAAGTGCGCCATAACGTACAAAGGGTCCTGGCTTATCACCTCATGCAGGAGGGCCACTGTGCGCTTCCCCCTCTCTCCTGAGACCATATCCTGGTTGACCATGGCATCGTAAGAGGCGTAAGCGACGGCAAGGTTTGTCTTATTCCGGGACGACGGATCATCGGACACATCTTTTTCGAGTTCTCTGATACTCATGATAAGGAGCTTGTTCCCCGCGTTAGTGATGGCCGGCACCTGAAGCGTCCTGAAAAACAGGTAGTAGTATATCTCTCCCCTGCCAACACGTCCGGGATGGATGGTCCCAACGCCACGATCCTTCGCCGAAGGTCTCCCGGGTCCAAGCTGCTTCTCAACAAAGTCCAGGAAATCGGCGAAGCGTATCCTCGACTCATATTTTTGCGTCACCTTTGCGTAAAACCTGTCCGACATCGTCTGCAGGGTCTCCGGTGCATCGAGGAGTCTCTCAATCTTGGCCTCGAAGTCGTCCTCCGTCACAAAGACGAACTCTTCGTCCGGGATGAAGTGTTTCGTCACATAGACCCCGGGCTCTATAACTACGGCCCCGCATGATCCCGCCTCCAGCACCCGGCCCGACATGCCGCCGAATCGATGGTGGGAAAAGACCAACTTGGCGTCATTCAGCATATTCGTATAATCGGAATAGTTGGTCAGCTGGTTAGTAATAAGAACGTTGTATCTGTCCGGCAGATTGATCAGCTTCAATATCCATTTGGAACGTTCCGGATTATTATAATCGTCGATGAATGTCGTGTAAATCACATCGAACTTTCTATCCCGGATCCGGGCCGGAGATGTCTTGAAATATTCCTTCATCGCGCCGATGTAGATGAATGTGGCTCCACGCGAAGCGCCGATAGCCGCCACAGCCTCCTTCTCGATCTCCGTCGGAACGACCGTCAAATCGACGGCCTGACAGAGGCCTATCGAAAATGGGATATCATAGTCCCAATCAGCGATATAGCAGACGGTCGGGAAA
>WGFD01000304.1 GCA_015492395.1 Deltaproteobacteria bacterium
GGTTATAACACCTTTTCTTAATGTCACCATTACCGCTTGATACGGCGGCCGCCTTTCTCACAATCTCCTGTGCCAGTTTCTCATCGATGCCATTGGAAAGCATCCATCGGTAAAGGCTCAGGGCCCCGGCACCCAGGCTCGAGATCTCTCTCACCGCAGCCTCTTTAACTATTGTACTGAAGAGGGACTTCAACTCGGTAATCTCTCTTCTAAGACCGTTCATCCCGCTCGTCAAGACATCGTCGGTCAACTTATGCTCTATCTCTTCAACATCAAAATCCACTGCCGCCATCACCTCGACACATCCTTTTCCTCTCTTAGTCGAGAGGATGACCGCATCCTCACCGAAGGTCTTTTTGACACCCCTCAAGACCTCTTCCAATGTGCCGCCTCTAAACTTCTTAATGTGCATCTTCCAAGCTCACCACCTTTAAGTTTTTTATGCTCACATCACCTGTGACCTCATTCGACGAGATGACGGACAGCGAAGGCAATACCCTCTCTGTCATCCTCTTGACGAACAAGCGGACACCCGGTGAAGTCATCAGTACAGGTTGATACCCCTGAGAGGTCACCTCGTGCATGGCGTCCGATATCTTTTTCATCAGTCTCTGTGCATAGGACGGCTCCATGGCCAGAACCATACCGTCCTTGGACTGGTGAACAGACTTGACCACATTGTCTTCAACATCAGGATCCATGATCATAACCGGAAGGGTACCCTCTTCCGTCGTGTACTGTTTGGTTATAGCCCTGGACATTGCCTGGCGTACGTACTCCGTAAGGGCATCCGCATCCTTATTGGCCGGCGCATGATCTGCCAAAGTTTCGACAATGGTAAGTATGTCCCTTACCGAGATCCTCTCTTTCAAGAGATTCTGCATGACCTTCTGTACCCCTCCCAGAGACAGTTGTCCGGGAACAAGCTCTTCAACCACCTTTGGATGTGTTCCGGAAAGCGTATCGAGCATCTTCTGAACATCTTGCCTTGTCAACAGCTCATGGGCGTTAGCCCTTATGAGTTCGGTGATATGGGTTACGATGACTATGGATGGGTTCACAACGGTATATCCCATGACCTTTGCCTTATCCTTCACCCCTTCTTCTATCCACATGGCTGTGAGACCAAAGGCGGGTTCCCTGGTAGGTATACCTTCGAGCCCCTTCTGTGCATTCCCGGGGTCGATAGCGAGGAAATGCCCTGGCATGACCTCCCCTCGCCCCATCTCCACTCCCCTTGCCAATAACACGTACTCCTCCGGCCTCAATTGCAAATTGTCTTTTATGTGGATAGGCGGAACAACTATACCCAGCTCATTTGCGAACTGTTTCCTCATAGCCCTTATCCTCTCCAAAAGCTCACCGCCTCCGCTTGATGTATCTACAAGCGGGATCAGCCTGTAACCCAGCTCCATCGCCAGCGGGTCCAGAAGTGTGATCTCCTCCTTCTCCGGCAACGCCGGAGGGGTATCCTTTTCACTATCCTGCTCCTCTCTCTCTATTGATGCACTGCCCTTCTGGTAATTCATGTAAGCAATGGCGCCCGTTACAGCCGCAAGGCTCAGGAATGCCATCTTTGGAAGACCTGGTATAAGACCCATTACAAAGAGAACGGCTGCCGCACCGGTAATGGCCTTGGGATAGTGGAATATCTGGGTGGAAAGCTCCTTCCCCATATCGGCTTCGGATGCGACCCGGGTAACTATAATACCGGCCGCTGTGGACACGACAAGAGCCGGTATCTGTGCAACAAGGCCGTCACCAATAGTCAAGACTGTATAGACGGATAGGGCGTCTGTTATCTCCATACCCTGCTGCAGGACCCCTATGAAGATGCCGCCTATCACATTGATAAATGTGATAAGTATGCCGGCTACGGCATCACCCCTCACAAACTTGCTCGCACCGTCCATGGAACCATAGAAGTCCGCTTCACGCGTTATTTCAGACCTTCGTTTCTTGGCCTCATCGTCACCTATCAGGCCGGCATTCAGATCGGCATCTATGGCCATCTGCTTCCCTGGCATGGCGTCAAGCGTAAATCTGGCGCTGACCTCGGCGATTCTGCCGGCGCCCTTTGTGATAACAACGAAGTTGATGATGACCAATATGAGGAATACAACCAATCCCACTGCATAATTACCACCCACCACAAAGGTGCCGAACGCCCTGATAACCTGGCCCGCCGCTTGGGTTCCCTCGGCTCCATTGAGGAGGATCAGTCGCGTGGAGGCCACATTTAAGGAGAGCCTGAACATGGTTAGGATGAGGAGGACGGTGGGAAAGACTGAGAAGTCGAGCGGCCTTAGCACATAGATCGATATGAACAGCACTATAATGGCCAACGTGATATTGATGGAGAGGAAGAGGTCCAGAAATATAGTGGGGAGCGGAACTATCATCACCGCAAGGATCCCCACTATCCCCAGAGGGATTGCCATATCCGCAATCTTGACAGGCCTGGTGCTAGCCGTCACGGTGGCCACCCTGTACCTCCCTTGACTTAATTCTATAGACATAGGCAAGGACCTCAGCCAAGGCCTTATAGAGAGACGCCGGTATCTCCTTGCCTATCTCAACGGTTTTCCATAGAGTCCGGGCTAATGGTTTATTTTCCACCATTGGAACCCCGTTTTTCCTTGCTACCTCTTTTATCTTTTCAGCCACCAGGTTGGCCCCCTTGGCAACTACGACAGGGGCGCGCATCTTGCCCTGCTCGTACTTAACGGCTATCGCCAGGTGGTTGGGATTGGTTATAACTGCAGTGGCCTCAGGCACTTCCTTCATCATCCTCTGCCTTGCCACCTGCCTCTGCAAGGTCCTGATCCTCGACTTGATCATAGGATTGCCTTCCGTATCCTTGTGCTCATCCTTAACCTCCTGCTTCGTCATCATCAGGCCCTTCTCAAACTCCCATTTCTGAAATATATAATCGATGGCCGCCAGTAACAGAAGTACCCAGGAGGTCATTAATATGATATTGAAGGCGGCGGAGCCGAGGTATGTTAGGATAGCCACAACATCCATCTCCGGCAGGAGAAGCAGGCCATCCATCTCTCTCTTCATGGCGATATAGGCCATATACGCTACGACCACAAGTTTTACTACACCCTTCACAAGCTCCATCAACGACGTGGGGGAGAAGATCTTCTTTACCCCCTCCACGGGATTCAGTTTTGCGAGGTTGGGCGTCAAGGGCTCGGTCGTAAAGAGTAGTCCCACCTGCATGAGGTTGGCCAACACCCCGGCCACAGGAAAGAGGAGGAGTGGCAGCATTATGTAAGAAAGGTCCACCAGCACCTTCCTGTAGAGTAGATATACACCATCTTGGCCCAGCTCCAACGAGCCGCTTGATACTATGAGCTCCCGCATCATCTCCTTTATCGAAATGACCATACCTGTGCCGAAGAAGTAGAACATCACCAGGCCGGTCATGATAATGACTATGGACGCGACCTCTTTACTCTTGGCTATCTGCCCCTTTCTCCTGGCCTCTTCACGCCTTTTTGGGGTAGCCTTCTCTGTCTTCTCCAGTCTGTCAGGCATAAATCCAATCCATAATAGTAGTCCTGATCAACATGCGCTCTCCTAGCCGCCACCGGCCTTCATTAGCGCTATAGCGTCACTGGACAGATTTATATAGATCTTGCTTATCGTCGAGACAATAAACGGCAAGGAAAACCCAAGCATCAAAAGCCCCAAGACTATGGTCACCGGAAAACCCACCACAAATATATTCATCTGCGGTACGGTCCTGGCTACTATGCCCATTGCGATATTTGCCAATAGTATGGCCACGGTAATCGGCGCGGCAAGTTTCACTCCTATCTTAAATATCATGCCGGCCACGCCAAGGACGCCCCCCAGCACACCGGGAGTAAGGGTGAAACTATATGGAGGTATATATAAAAAGCTCTCCTTTATGGCGGATATAAATACCAGGTGCACATTCATACTAAAGAATAGTAGTATTCCAACAAGATTATAGAACTGAGCCACAACAGAGAGCTGGCTGCTTGTCTGAGGGTCTATTACATTAGCCACAGCGAACCCCATCTGCATCCCGGTGAGCTGCCCTGCCATCTCAATGGCACTGAAGATGAACCTGACGGTCAATCCTATTGATACACCGATCAGGATCTCTTTCATCACGGCGAGTACGAGGCCAATATCTGTGCCGGGCAAAGAGATGGAAGAGCCCAGAAGGGGTGTTACCACAAAGGCAATAAGCAGGGCCATTCCCGTCTTAAGCATGATGGGGACGCTCCGGCTGCCGAAGAAAGGAAGGGTAATAAAGATAGAAACGGTCCTTATGAATACAAACGTAAACGTCTCGAATTGATTAAATATCTCGTTCACTATGATCTCCCAGCCTTCATCTCGTGTAACCTGGAATGTTCAACAATATATCTCTGGTGAAGTCCATCATAACTCCCAGCATCCATGGCGCAATTAGCAGCAATAAAAGAAAGACAGCAAGTATCTTCGGAATAAATGTGAGTGTGATCTCTTGCAGTTGCGTCACAGCCTGGAAGATGCTCACCAGCAATCCAACAATTAGCCCGACACCCATGAGGGGAAGGATGACAATCAATAATACCTTTATGGCCTCACGGCCTATTGACACTACGAATTCAGGGGTCATCAGTGAAAGCTCCTTACTAAAGAACCAACCAGCACGGACCAGCCGTCCACCAGGACAAAGAGCATGAGTTTGAACGGCAGAGAGATCAGTATCGGCGGCAGCATCATCATCCCCATCGACATGAGTACGCTGGCCACCACCATGTCTATTATAAGAAAGGGTATGAATATAACGAAGCCTATCTGGAAGGCCCTTTTTAGTTCGCTGGTAATAAAGGCCGGGATTATCACGGTAGTCGGCACATCATCGTAATCCTTTGGCCTCTTCGTACCTGACATGTCAATGAAGAAGGCCAGTTCATCTTCCCCGGTCTGCTGGAACATAAACTCTCTGAAGGGCTCTATTCCCCTCGCCAACGCCTCTTTCTGCGTCACCTCACTGGCAAGGTAAGGCTTTACCGCAGATGTATAGGCGTTATTCAAGACCGGCGACATCACGAAGAAGGTCATAAAGAGGGCTATACCCAGTATCACCTGGTTGGGCGGTGTCTGTTGCAGACCCAACGCGTGCCTTAAGAGTGAAAATACGATTACGAACCTGGTGAAGGATGTCATCATCAGAAGGATTGCGGGAAGAAGTGTCAGGACCGTCAGCAGTATAACTATCTGCATGGTTGTGGAGAGACTTCCATCGCCAGCGGATCCGGCATCGATACCTGGGATGGTGAATGATATATCCGCACCAAACGCAATAACCGGTATAAGTAGCGCAATAAGCGCCAATGTCAGAGTGAATAGCGTCCTTCTCATCTCTTTAGACCTTCCGGCCTTTTGTGTGTCTTCGTGATCCTGTTCAACGCCTTGCTATTGAAAACCTTCAAAGTGAATGCGTCCCTTCTCACTCTGTCCATCTCAAGACTCTTGATGGTTTCGGTATCGTCTATCTTAGTGAGGAAACTTACATTATCCGCGGTGACACCAAGCACCAGGTACTCACCCGCTATATTCACTATAGTTATGCTCTTCTTGGAGCCCAGAGGCATGGTGCTTATCACCTTTATGACACTCCTTCCTCCCTTCATCTGCCCACCGGCAAACCTGGTATAGAGATATGAACCGGCCCATATGGTTATTACAACTAGGAAGAGTCCTCCGGCGAACCTCTCAATTATCCCGACAGATAGATCCATTCCACTCCTCTCCTTCGATCGGCAACAAAGAAACAGGCTTACACAGAACCTACTTCTTGAGCTGCTTTATCCTTTCGGCCGGGCTCACCACATCGGTAAGCCTCACACCGAACTTCTCATTGACAACGACGACCTCACCCCTTGCTACAAGGCGGTCATTGACCATGATCTCCATAGGTTCTCCGGCCAGTTTATCGAGTTCCAAAACGGACCCCTGCCCAAGCTGCAACAGATCGTTTATGAGCATCCTAGTCCTGCCCAGTTCAACAGAGATCGTCACAGGTATGTCAAGGATACGCTCCACATTGGCAGGATCCCTGTGTTCACCGGAATCCTGCAACTCATCAAAATTCGCCGTCTTTACAGGCTCTTCCCGCCCATCCGGTGTTTCCACTTCATCCTTTTTCATCTCCTCCGCCATAACTACGACTCCCTTTGGTTAAAAACACATAAACTATAATCAAACCATGTATCTGCTATCCATTCGGATAGGAGCCACAGATCTGCACTGCATAACGCCCGCCTGCCAACCCGGGCCTTCCCATAAACTTCGTAATACCTTCCACCTTCACGTTGACAGGGTCCGATATCCTGTTGTCGAGTTCTATAACGTCCCCTACATTAAGATTCAAGAGATCCTGCATTGAAATCCTGGCCTTGCCTATATCACAGGAAAGATAGAGCGTGGTCTTTTTGATCTCTTCCTCCAGCCTGAGGAGCCACCTCTTGTCAACCTCCATCCTGTCACTCTGGTAGCCCGTATAGAGCTTCTCCTTTATGGGTTCTATGGATGAATACGGTATGCACAGGCTCATCTTACTGGTAGCCATATCAATCTCTATATCGAATGTGGAGACGATAACCACTTCCGTGGGAACCACTACGTTCGCAAATTGCGGATTGACCTCCGAGCGGTCATAGACAAATTCCACTGGATAGACCGACCTCCATGACTTCTTCATGTCTGCAAAGGCCAGGTCCACGAGCTTCATTATGATCCTCTGTTCCAGGCTCGAGAACTCCCTTCCCTCTATCTTTGCCTGTATCTTTCCCCCGCCGCCAAAGTAGTTATCGACTATGAGGAACACGAGATTGGCGTCAAAGACCAGAAGGCTCAGGCCGCGGAGTGGGGGGAACTTGAACATATTGAGGCTTGTCGGAACAGGTATATTCTTTAAGAACTCACCATACTTCATCATCCTAACACCTTCCATATTGACGTCAGCGACCTTCCTGATCAGGTTGAAGAGCGAGACCCTGTAAAATCGGCAGAAGCGCTCATTGATTATCTCGAGGGTGGGCATCCTGCCCCTTATGACCCTGTCCTGGCTGCTTAGATCGTATGCGGTAACACCGTCTGCATCGGCTGCCTTATCCGTCTCTGTCTCGATATCACCATTCGACACGCCCTTCATCAGCGCATCGACTTCATCCTGTGAGAGCACCCTGTCAGCCATTGCCTACCGCCGTCGCATAAAGATACATACCGCTACTCACTATTGAATCACGAAGTCCGTAAAGTATACGGCCTTTACATGCCCCTTCGGCATGACCTTGTTGATCCTGGCCGCCATTTCATCACGCAGTTGGTATTTTCCTTCCACCGTTCCAACGTCGGAATACCTCTTGCTGCTCAGCAGGATGATAATGCTATCCCGTATCCGGGCGGTCCTTTTCGCCGCTTCCTCGGCCCCTATACCTCCCAATTCTACGTCTATGGAGACCTTAAGGTATCTCGTGCCGGACTCATCCAGTAGGTTCACTATGAAGGGACTGAGTGATAGAACCTCACTCTCCATCGCCTCCCCCTCTTGGTCGCCTGACTTTACCTCTTCACCCTGCGGGGCACTATCGCCTCCATCTTCACCCTTGCCCTCCATGAAAAAGAACCCTCCGCCTCCGGCCGCCAGCAGAATAACTACAGCGATTATTATGAGCAACTTCTTCTTGCCGAGAAAACCCTTGGATCCCTTTTCATTCCCTTCGCCTTTATCCTCTTTTTTATCCTTCTCTTCAGCCATAAGCTCTCCAATACCTTGATATTTGTCCGAAAGGAAACCATGGACTGTACTACATAGAAAGCAAGCAATATGCCAATACTGCAACTACTCATTTCGGCTGGAGAATCTATAAATGACGGCGATATTACCGGGCAAACCGGCCTTACTGTCGGTAGATATACGTCAAAGGCGTGATGACTGTGTCATTATCATGACGAGGCGAACCAGGATTCGGCCCGTCTGCCGCGACAGGCAGGGATGTCAGCACATGAAGGTTAAGGCAGTAGATATAGTAAAAAAATGTAGTAGAGGAAGGAGGGAGAGGTGGCCTCAAACATAATCCACCTCATCCCTCTATAGAGTGTGCCGGCCTGTCTGCCGCGACAGGCAGGAGGAAGAAGCATATAGAGAGGCGACTCCCCATCCATATACCTTATAAAAGAGTAACTGCCTGGATCATCTCTTCAAGTTGACGAGTTCACTCAGGATCTCGTCTGTGGTTGTGATGATCCGCGAGTTTGCCTGAAAACCCCTCTGGGCCGATATCATCTTCACAAACTCCTCGGCAACATCCACAGTCGACAACTCCAGGGCGTTGGAGTGGATACTCCCCCTCCCGGAGCTTCCGGGTGCCCCCACCAATTCCTCCCCGGAGCTTGTCGACTCCGCGTAGAGGTTCTTCCCCATCAATGACAGTGCGGTAGGATTTGCGAAGTCAGCCAGGATAATCTGCCCCATAGATCTCGTCCTGCCATTGGAGAATATGCCGGTAAGCGTACCGGTCGCATCCACAGATATGCCCTGTAGGCTACCAGACGAATAGCCGTCCTGTGTCTGATCAAAAATGGCGGAATTCTGCCCATACTGGGTCACACCCGCCACACCCGTACCACCCTCCAAGATAGAGGTACCGAAATCGAAGGATATGGTCTGGTTCTGGGTCGGACCGCCGGAAAAGTCGAATCCACCTGTAGGATATGTAATGGCACTCTCTGAACTCAATGCCCCACCCGTACTGAAGGTAAGCGTTCCCTGCGCCTGTACTTCCGTGCTGCCGCTCGTCGACTCACTGGAACCGACCACCGCGTACCACTGCCATGTATTGCCTGTAGCACTGACCGTAGACTTCCTGAAATATACGGTTATCTGGTGGTCGTTGCCGAGGGAGTCGTATACGGTGATAGTCGTGGAGAAGTTGGATGAATCATCGGCACTATTCACAAAGAACTGACCGGCCGTGTTATCACTAGCGTCACTGCTGCCTGCCGCGATGCTTCCTGAACTTACGGCGTTAAAGCCTAATATCGTCTCGGCCGTCGTCAGTGCGTTATCCCACGCCAGAATGAGGGAACCGGAATTGCCGCTGTCATTGGTAATGGTAAACTGTCCTGTCGTAGCGGTGTAGGTGACAGTATAGGTGTCCGCAGTCCCATTCGCGGCCTCCATCGCAGTCTTGATCGCCGCCGCCACCTGGCTGCCGGTATACGCCGTGCCGGCGACCAGTCCTCCATCGCTTATAAGGTCTGCAGTATAATATGTTGTACCTCCGTCATCGCTGAACCTTATGTCTTCGTTACTGCCGGCGGTAAATACGAACCCCTTTACATCGGAATCCGAGTTAAGGTTGGCAACCAAGTCGACACTTGTAGTCGCATTGGGTGGCACGGAGGCGGAAGACAACTGCAGGTCCCCAACCGTTCCGGAGAGGTTGCCGGAGCTGTCAGCCTGGTATCCCCTCAGTATATACCCTTCAGGATTTACGATATAACCGTCCTTATCCATATTGAACTGCCCGGCCCTGCTGTAAAATAGTGCCCCCGATGAGTCCCTCAAGCTGAAGAAACCGTCACCGTCTATCGCCATATCCAATCCACTGTTGGTGGTCTCGAAGGCGCCCTGGGTAAATACCGGCGTTACCGAACTAAGCGATACACCCAGGCCGACCTGCGAGGATCCGGCAATACCGTTGATACTCTGACTAAGGACATCCGCAAATGACGCCCTGCTCGACTTGAAGCCAATGGTATTCATGTTCGCTATATTATTGCCTATGATCGACAGAGCGGTCATATTAGCGTTAAGGCCGCTTACCCCGGTAAAGAGTGATGTTAACATATCTTCCCTCCTTTTATTATTATCAGCCCTTCCAGACCTCCAAGATATCGCTCATCGCGATCTTTTCATCGCCTACCATAAGGTATGGTATGCCATCCTCGTATATGACACCGCTCACCGTGCCAGTCAGGATAGTATCACTCCTTATGCCTGAACCATTCCCGTCTGTTGCGGTAACGGCAAAGGTATACTTTCCTGGCGGCAGGAGATTGCCATCCGAGTCCCTTCCATCCCACACCATTTCATTGGAACCGGCCGGTCGACCTCCCCCCTCTATTGTCCGTACCAAAGCCCCGCTCTCATCATAGATGCTTATCTTGACCTCTGGGGCATCTTCATAGAGGTGGTAAGCTATATCCGCCGTGCCACCATCTTCGAGGAAGAGCGTATCTCCGTATGCCTTGATATCCTTCCCAATAAGCCCGGTAGCGTTGTAGTTGTTCATGGACATAATGTAGCTCGTCATAGTATCCAGACTCGATCCCATGTTGCTTATGCCTTCAAGGGTGCTGAACTGCGCCAATTGCGCGACGAATTCCGCATTAGCGAGTGGGTCCAGGGGATCTTGGCGTTGAAGTTGTGCTACTAGGAGCTTCATAAAATCGTCCTTTCCAAGGGCAGCGGCTGCGCCCGACGGCGGATAACCTTCCCCCTCCACTCCAGTAGCTTGTGTTGATGGTATATTCATCTCATCTCACCTCCTCTCCGATTATATGTATATGTCTACAAGTCCATATCCGGGATTGCCCTTAGACAGAGTATCCATAGCGGGGTCAATCTCCAAGAGCGTGACACCGGAAGATCTCATCCTGGCCCACTTAATACCGCCATCCGAGTCTGGCCACCTCTCTTTTCCCGCTGACCCGCCACCCAGAAGTACGGTAAGATTATCGATCTTCAGGCCCTGTTGAAGGAGGGCGTTCTTGAGATCGTTGAGACCGTTCTCTATCACATCCTTGACGGCCGAATGATCGGCAACTATGGTGGTCCTGACCGAGTTATCATCCACTGTGATCTCTATCTTGAGACGGCCAAGAGACGGCGGATCAAGGTTTATCGTGGCCTTGTTCAGACCACTCCTGAACGATACGCCTATCTTGTCGCTTATTCTATCCAGGACCCTGTTGAATATCTTTTCTTCCGTCATATCAGGCACTTCCCACGTTTCACCGGCAGAGATATCTTTTGTATCGTGAGAATGGAGGGGATCCAAGGGGGAAGGACTGCCCGCTTGTAGGCTATCGAGCAATGCCTTATCAAACTGCCGGGCCGTCTCTTTAATGGGGGTCAGTAACTCCACTCCCTCCGCAGCCACTTCGTCCATGGGCTGTCCCGTCTCCTCTACTATAACGGCTTCCGTCCCTTCCTCTGCCACATCAACGGTCTCCGGATCTTCATGTACCTTAAGATCCCGCTTTTTTACATTACCGACTATGCCCGCACCCCCGTGATCATCGTCTTCATTTTCAAGGCCCGATATCGACCACTCGTTCGGTACACTGTTTTCCCCCGACGCAGTAATATTTTCACCTTCACTTTCCTTCGACTCTCCCATCCAGTTGAAGGGAGGTAAAGACCGGTCCATACCCAAGACCGCGCCGAGTACCCCCAAGATGTCCTTAAATTCTCCGTCAATCCGGGGCTTCTCCGAAGAACGGTCTCCCTTAGCCCAGCCATTCGCCCCCAAGATCTTCCCCTTTTGGTTATCCGGCTCAATGTAAAGGAACGTTTCAATCCCGTTCATAGTTTCATCCAGTCCTTAATAGACTTCATAATCCATGAGATAAAGGGTCTTTTCCCAGCACTTCCGTTAACTTGGCAGCCTTCGCAGGCTCCACAAAGGCAAGCACCTTCCCGGCTATCCTGCTGTTCATGCTCTTCAGGAGCCTTACGGCCAGATCATCTTCCAACTGCTCAAGCCTTGTAGCCGCCTCCTCCGCCGGCATATTCTCATATATCTTCGCTATGTCCTTCATATTGCTCTCTTTTGCCGACTTTATGTCACTGTATATCTTATCCAGATCCGCTCTTAAACTTCCGAACTCTGCTATCCTCTTTTCCACCTCGCCCTTCAGTGTCTTCAACCTCTCCTCCTCGACGCGTATCTTCTCCTCACGCGCATCCAGTGCTTCATTCCTCTTTTTTATCGCGACAAAGGCCCCTTTCAATTCATCCCCACAGGATGTACCAGGCTCTTCCGCCATAGTCCGGCCTGTAGAGGCGATCGAGAAGATCAGCACTGCAAAAAGGAGATATCTCATTGATCTCATAATCGATCGTGACACCGTGCTACTCTTCTTTCTTGAACTTGTTGGAGTTGAACTCGTCCAGCAACATCTGCTCCGTCTTAAGCACCTTCTTTACATACTCCTTATAACCCTTTTCCTTCATGACCTCCAACTTCTTCCTCTCCTTCCTCGCATTGAGGAGTTCTTCCCTCTTTTCCTCAGAAGCCTGATACATCCTCTCAACCTCGCCCCTCCCTATCTCAAGCTCCTTTCTGATACGTGAAAGGTAGGATTTATAAAGGCTTAATTCCGCCGGTGAAATATCCCCCCTGACCAACAAAGTATCCATTTCACCTCTATAACGGCTTAAGAGGGCGTCGAGCCTTCCCTCCACTTCGCCCAGGTCATCCCTTATCATCGACAATTCCCTCTTGATCAACTCCTCAATGTTCTCCTTAAGATTAAGAACATTCTCCAATCTGAATTTAAAACCATTCACCATATCGCCTTACGCATATCCTCAGTCAGTCCGGCCGACTATTTCCCATCTTCATCGGTCTTTAGGTTCAGGCTGTACATTGCTTGAAGACTATCATCATAATCCACCTTTTCATCTATCCCCTGTACCAGAAATCTATTGATACCGGCTACCATATCTATGGCATAGTCCAACTCCTGGTTACTTCCCCTCTTATAGGCACCTATGTTAATCAAATCGATATTCTTTCTATAGGTGGCGAGTATTGACTTCATCCTTCTCGCATAGCTGTTATGTTTTTCTGAGACTATATCCAACATGCACCTGCTTGTTGATGACAGTATATCTATAGCAGGGTAGTGTCCCATCGACGCCAACTCCCTGGACAGGACGACATGCCCATCGAGTATCGCTCTGCAACTGTCTGCGATGGGATCGTTGATGTCGTCTCCTTCCACC
>WGFD01000305.1 GCA_015492395.1 Deltaproteobacteria bacterium
GTATTATCCAGCAGTCTCATTTGACACATTTTCTTTGGAGGCTGTTTTCTCCGGACCCGACCTGTAAGGGATCTCAGTTCCGGGATATGCCATGTCCGCTTTAGGAATCGGAAACAGAAAGTATCTTTCCTGTCCTCTCTGTGATGTCGATGTCCCTCTTTCCGGAGATGAGAAGATAGGAGATCAGATAGTGTGCGTCTACTGTGAAAGTCCTCTTAAGCTTAAAAAGACTAAGGAAGACGAGTTATACCTGCAGGAGGATTTCTAGACGGCCGATTCAAGACGAGTGCCCGCGTTTTATTGTCTCTCTTCTTTGATCACCTTCAACCGCTCCAGTATGGTCATGGCCCTGTATTTGTAGTCCAGGGCTGCCTTGTTGCCAGGTGAGAGCTCCAGTACTTTGTCCCATTCCTTTATCGCGTCTTCCATCTCCTCCTTCTGGAAGTGTTCGATACCCTTTTTAAGGTGAAAATCGATGATCAGATCCCTCTCCTTTTTTGCCCTAGACAGCAACTTCTGTGTATCCCGGAAGGGTGATCGCAACTCCAGGAGAGCGGTAAAATCATCTATGGACTTTATGTACTCCTTGGATTCAAGGTGGAGTAACCCTCGTCCGTAGTATGCCGCCGCCAGCAATTCCGCTGCATCTTTATATGAAGGGCTTATGTCAACAACCAGGTTGAATTCCTCTATAGCCTCCGAGAACATACCTGATTCAAGGAAGACGGTTCCTTTCTTATAGTGTTCTGAGACGATCTTTGTGGTGCTCTTTGACTTCTTAACGGCCTTTTTGATCCCTGTCGCACGCCAGCCGGCGCCTTTCTTTGGTTTGTCCGTTACCTTGTTGCTGGCCTTGTAAAGTCGTCCTTCCTCAACGACCCTGAGCCTTTCGGCGAGCCTTTTATCATCAGGTCTGAAGTCGAGGGCCGTAGCGTATTCCCTGGCCGCCATGGCATAGATACCCGCTTTTTCGTATTCATTTCCTAACCTGATATGCGTGTCAGCAACTTTAGCCATAAGAGTGCTTAGGTCCGAGAGTAGTTGTTGTGCTGAAGTATAGTCGGGTGCTCCTTTCTCGATACCTTCCGCCATCCTTTTCGCCTCAGGAAGCGAACCCTCTTTATACAGCATTAAGGCCCTCTCGTAAGATGATCCCCTTATATAATCTGGTGTTAGTTGTACGCACCCTGTGGATATAATGAGAAGCAGGGTAATTAATATATTCCTCTTAAACAATAATACCCTCCTTCCTCAATTCCACCGATATCCTATGAACGGCGTCCTCTACATCTTCCTTCCAACCATGGCAAAGACCTACCAATCTGTATATTACTAATGGCTCTTCCACGCCCTTGACCTCCACCAGCGGGATCTGTTCAGTGACAATATTCGGCTTGACCGTCTCGTAGATTGCTTCACTGATAAGTATCTCCCCACCCTTTGCCAGACCGGCCAGGCGTGATGCTATATTAACGGTATCACCGATAGCGGTGTACTCCATCCTCACCTTAGAACCCATATTTCCCAGGATAACCAAGCCAGAGTCGAGTCCGATACCCATGGGGAGGGGGACCCGGCCGCCCCTTTCTCTGGTCTTGTTAACTAATGAGAGGATCTCATTGATACAAAAGACCGCCTTGATCCCCTGCTCGGTATGATCCTCTGTATGAATAGGAGAACCGAATAGACCCATTATGGCATCTCCCATAAATTTGTCAACCGTGCCGCCGAAGTTAAAGATGATCTCTGTGAGCATAGTGAAGTGGCTGTTCAGGAGCTCTACTATCTCTTCAGGCTGCATCTGCCTTGTGAGGGCGGTGAAGCCCCTTATATCTCCGAAAAGGACCGTTATATCTCTCTTCTCTCCGCCGAGTCTTACATTTTCCGGCTTCTTGAGTATCTCATCTGCGATATGTGTGCTCACATAACGGTTGAAAGCCCCCTTTAATACCTCTTTCTTTTCCAGTTCTTCCGCCATATAGTTGAAGGAATTTATGAGGTCTCCTATCTCGTCTTTACGCTTGTCGTAGGGTATCCGATAACCAAGGCTTCCACGTGCTATTTCATGTGTTCCCTCGATTAGTCTGTAAAGGGGCCTTAGGAGGCTGGAGGCCATAGGGATCGAGAAAAAGGCGACTACTGTAATCACAAGAAGGGCTATAAGCGTACTCTTCTTGATAGTCTTTTTGACCTCTTGGCGTACAAAGTCCTTGGAGAAGACGATCACCGCGTAACCTACAATCGTTTCCCGAAAGATTATCGGAGTGGCGAAAGATAGCGTATCACTGTCCTCTTCTATCAGCCATGGGCGTGTATCTTTTGCATTTAGTATGGTTTTTGGGTCGCCGTAGTATGGTGTTCCGACCTCTGAAAGATCCGCATGTCCCTCTATGGAAAGAGACTTATCCAGGATATATGCATTTACTACCCCAGGGTACCTGATAACATTCTGAATAGTGAGGTTGAGTGAGAGGTGGTCTCCTTCCAGCAGTGCCATCTTGCTGTCATTGGCGAGCTCGTCGGTGAGAGTACTTGCCATATTCCTCATCTGAATCTCGAGGGACATCTTTTGATGGTTTATTATGACTATCGCCAGAAAAGAGGTACTCATCAGTATCAATACCGATAAGACCATGGCCAGCTTTATCTTGATATTTATCCTCATATATATAGGCAAATGGTAAGTCTGGTGTCTACCTAGGGATTGTAGGTTTTTCTATGCTTAAAGTCAATTGCGGCTTTCATGAAAGAGGAGATAAATGTGTATATTCCAGGCCGTATAGAGCTTTAAAGGATCTTTCCCAAGGCTAAACGGCTGAAATTACAGATAAAATTGGAGTTTCCTACGGCAAGCTGCCTGCTGCCTGTCAATCCTGGAGGACGGATGCCGGCGCCACGGCAGGCAGGCGCTCGCGGTGCATGTTCAAGAAGTCATATTGTTTGTAATGTTGTTGCCCTGATATCTATTTAAGCCCGACGACTTGACTTTTTTTTCACGATAAGTTAAGTTTCTCGTAGGTGTTCATACGGCGAGTGTTGTGTGGGGTTGCGTCCGTATTGTTGGTGATTTGAGATTTTTTTAGATCTTTCTATGTATAATATTGCGGTTATGAATCTTTTATGGAGAAGGCCAGGTATATTGCAGTCGAGGGTCCGATAGGTGTAGGGAAGACCAGCCTGGCAGAGAGATTGGCGGCGGAGTTTAATGGCAGGGCCATCCTTGAGGATGCCGACAGCAATCCGTTCCTGAAGAGCTTTTACAGTGATAAGAAGAAGTTTGCCTTTCAGACACAGATATTCTTCTTGCTCGGCAGGCATGAACAGCAAAAAGAGATCGCACAACAGGAGCTCTTTCAATCTACTATCATTACCGACTACGTATTCGCAAAGGACCGGATATTCGCCTATTTAAACCTTGATGAAAATGAACTGAGGCTTTATGAGCAGATCTATAAGATTCTTGCGGTAAACGTCGTTAAGCCGGATCTGTTGGTTTACCTCCAGGCCTCTACGGAGGTGCTGATGGATCGGCTTAGAAAGAGGAATAAGGAGTA
>WGFD01000306.1 GCA_015492395.1 Deltaproteobacteria bacterium
ATGTTATGAATGCACAGGTCCTCCCGTCTTTGATGAAGAGGTTTCATGAGGCAAAAAGGAACGGAAGTGGTCAGGTCGTCATCTGGGGGACAGGTTCCCCGATCCGGGATTTCTTGTATGTCGATGATATCGCCGATGCCTCTCTATTCTTGATGAACTCGGATACGACCGAGTATCTCTTCAATGTCGGGACCGGCAAGGGGACAACGATCGGTGAACTTGCCGATATCATACGTAATGAAGTCGGCTATCAGGGAGAGATCGTCTTCGATCGATCCAAACCGGAAGGCGTTCCAATGAAACTTCTGGACGCATCCAGAGTCGGCGGTCTGGGATGGCACCATAGGACGGAGATGGCCGACGGTGTCAGGATGACGTATGAATCCTTCTTCAAGGAAGTCGAGGAGAGAAGGATCAGAACGACTCAGATCTTCGAGATCCACCCCTCCAGGAAGGATGTCAATACTCTTAAAGAGGCGCGGAAAAGGCGGTTGCTATCATTGAATGATCAACCCGACACATATAATAATCATGTGGTAATAAAGCCATGGGGCCATGAGTACCAGATCTATTCCGACGAAAATATCGCCGTCTGGCTCTTGTATATCAGGATGGGATATTCAACATCCATGCATTGCCATCCTCTCAAGAAGACATCGATCGTACTTCTTTCCGGAAGCGCGATGAGCAACACCTTTCAGCACAGGAGATACCTCTATACGGGCGACGCATTGAATATCGAAAAAGGGGTGTTCCACTCTACCAAGGCGCTTTCAAACGACGGTATATATCTACTGGAGATCGAAACACCTCCTAAAAAGACCGACCTGGTCAGGCTTAGGGACAACTACGGCAGAGAGGAGTCCGGATATGAGGGGATGTTGGAGATGGAGACACACGATCTGAAGGAGTACGACTACTTTCACTTCGAAGATACAGAACACTACGAAAGGTATATACATGCTAACGACAGGTACGCCGTCGTATTCGAAGTCTTTCCCGGCAATCAAGAGTTGCATCGATATCTTAAAATCGAAGAAGGCAAACTCTATATCCTGTGCAGAGGCAAATTGCTTGATGGTGCCGGTCATGTCGTCTTGGATGTCGGAAGTGTGGAAAAGGCCGATCATCTCTCCACCTACGAAGAGTTAAACACGCCGGGCAAGGCGGCCCTGCTACAGATAGAGACAAAGCCATGAGCGGACATAGCAATCCCTTTCAAGCCGGAGCCCCTTGTGTGATCCCTCTTGATCGCATCGCGATTCGAATCTCCGAAGAGGACAACGTGGCCATTGCGAAGACCGATGTATATACGGGGACCTCCGTAGAGGTTGACGGGGAGATTGTCGAGATTCAGACATTTGTGAAAAGGGGTGAGCGTTTCCTCATTAAGGATCTGAATCCCGGAGAGCCTTTAAAGCAGTATGGGCATCCCTTTGCGAGATCCATGGGACTGACTAAGGGACGAGCCATCGGGAGGTATGATCTTGAAGACTTGGGACGGGTCGGTGGGGGAAGGCGCGCCGCAGTGGATGACGTAAGTGCCCCGGATATTGTGGATCACCTATATGCGCCGAAGAAATACCGCGATCTGAGATTCAAGGGTTTTGTCAGGATGGACGGGCAGGTAGGAGTCCGTAACCATTATGTGATTTTGCCGACTTCGCAGTGCGCGAGCGACCTCGCCGTCAAACTATCCTGCCTGTTTGACCATGATACAGGAATCCTTGGAGAGTTTAAGAATGTGGACGGCGTGGTGGCCGCCGCGCATACGGAAGGGTGCGGGTGCAATGACGGCGAGGTCATAGACAGGGTGCTGTTGACTCTGAAGAATACCGTGTTGAACGCGAATGTAGGTGGCGTTCTGGTCGTTGGCCTGGGCTGCGAAAAGACGGATATCGAGACCGTATCCAGCTACTTTGGTGACATGGCGTGTCTTGGAAAGACGGTGGACTTCATCTCCATACAAGGATTGGGCGGAACCGGCGGAGCCCTTGAAAAGGGCCGGGCCATTATCGAGAGAAGGCTTGGTGAGCTCGATGTGGCTGAAAGAGAGGACGCTACCATCGGTCGCCTTGTGGTTGGAACGGAGTGCGGGGCCTCGGACACCTTTTCCGGGATCACCGCGAACCCGCTGATCGGGCGCACCCTGGACAAGATCATAGGGGCCGGCGGCTCCGGTCTGCTCTCTGAAATACCTGAGATGGTAGGCGCGGAAGAGGTGTTGATAGATAGGATGACCAACTCGGAGGTGGTGGAAAGGTTTCTGGCCGGCATCAGCTTATACACTGAAACGGTCAACAGACATGGGGCCACAATGAACGGTAATCTTGTGAAAGGGAATCAAAGGGGTGGGTTGTTGAATCTGGCCCTGAAGAGCCTAGGTGCCGTACAGAAAGGCGGAAGATCCAGGATAGTGGATTATGTGGACTATGCGGAGCGGATACGGGAAAGGGGTCTGACAATCATGAACGGGCCGGGGAATGACCTGGAGTCGATGACTGGAATGGCAGCGGCCGGGGCGACGATCTTCTTATTTTCAACCGGTCTTGGGACGACAGAAGGGAATCTTATAGCTCCGGTCATCAAGATTCCATCGACTACGGAGACCTACCTCAAGATGAGTGACGATATGGACTTCAATGCGGGACGCCTGATGGATGAGGATATATCCATCGACAAGCTCAGTGACGAGCTGCTTGACCTCGTCATAAAGGTGGCTTCCGGTGAAGAGACAAGCGCTGAAAGGTGGAGAAAAAGATCCTTCCAGATCTGGTCGCCGGGAAGGGTGTCGTTGTAGTATGGGGTCTCTTGC
>WGFD01000307.1 GCA_015492395.1 Deltaproteobacteria bacterium
ATCTATTACTATTAAAAATTAAAATTAACGAAATGACGCAGCCTGGCTGCCCTTGTGGTAGATGGGCACGCCGGGCGGAAAACAGAGGGAGGGCAGGATGTTAAAGTTCTTGAGGAGAAAGAAAAACTCCAAGATAATCATGATCGTCTTGGGGGCGATTATATTGGTCTTCATATTCTGGGGGATGTGGACTGGAAAAGGTAATAAGGCCGATTCCGATATCGTGGCCCTGGTGGATGGAGATGCAATAAAACTGAAAGACTATGAGAATGCCTACAAGAGGCAACTGGACTACTATAGGGAGGCCTTCAAGGGAAACCTGACGGACGAGTTCCTTGAAAGGTTGAACCTGAAGCAGAGGACACTCGATACTCTGATAAACAGAATATTGATACTCAATGATGCCGAAGGGAAAGGTGTCCAAGTTTCCGATGAAGAGCTCGCGAAGTCCATACAGGGGATTGCGGCATTCCATAAGGACGGCGCCTTCGACAAGGAGACCTATCTGGAGGTCTTGAAGAGAAACAGAATGTTTCCAGGGGATTTCGAGGAGATGGTGAGGGGTGACCTGACGATCCAGAGGATGCAGAAGGAGATACTCGATGGTGTGGAAGTCTCTGATGACGAAGTGAAGGAACGTTTCACCATAGATAATCGAAAGATCAATCTCAACTACCTTTCCGTGAGCGCCTCGGAGATCGAGAAGGGCGTGGAGGTCTCCGATGAAGAGGCCAAAGCCTATCTGGAAAGGAATAAAGAGGCATTCAGGGTTCCGGCAAGGATAAAGGCGGCCTATGCGTCTATAGAATTTACAGACCTTCTTCGTGAGGTGGATGTATCGGAGGAGGAGATGAAGGCGTACTACGATTCGAATAAGGCTACCTTCGAGATACCTGAAAAGGAGGTGAGGACCAGCCACATCCTCATCAGGCCGTCGGGTGATGATGATGGCGCTTGGGAGAAGGCCAGGAAGAAGGCCGAGGGTATCCTGAAGAGAGTGAGGAAGGGCGAAGACTTCGGAAGGCTTGCCGGGAAGTACTCTCAGGACCCCGGTTCGGCCGCCAAAGGGGGTGAGCTCGACTACTTCAGACGCGGGACGATGGTAAAGCCATTCGAAGACGCCGCGTTCTCGCTTAAGAAGGGTGAGGTGAGCGAACCTGTCAAGACCACCTTTGGATACCATATAATAAAGGTGACAGATATCAAGGGACCGGGCACGGCACCATTTAAAGATGTGAAGAGTGATATAAAGGAAGTGCTTAAGAGGGAGAAGGCGAAGGCGTTGGCGAGGAGCAAAATAGCCGACCTGGAGAAGCCGTTTAAGGACGGAGCGCCCCTTAAAGAGCTTGAAGCGATATCCAAAGAGAAGGGTATAAGGTTTACGGTAACCGGATACCTGACGGAAAGGAAAAGACTGGACGATCTGGTCCGCTATGATAAGCTGAGAGAGAAGGTCTTTTTAATGAAGAGGGAGGAGTCGAGCGTTCCTATAGAGTTGCCCCACGGTATATATATCGTCAGGGTTACCGAAAGGGTGGATAGCCATCTGCCCGACTATATAGAGGCGGAGAGTGAGGTTAAGAAGGTGGTTGCCAGGAGCAAGGCTGAAGTCGAGGCCGGAGAGAAGGCCGGATCGATCCTGGAGAGACTTAAAAAAGGAGAAGAGATGAGCGCCGTTGCCGCCGAGGAGGGCCTGAAGATCGAGGAGAGCGGATTTATTACTAAAATGAATGCCTTTATCCCGAAGGCTGGCCTCAATCTCGCTGGTCGTGACTCCCTCTTCTTGCTTACAGGAGGGTCTCCATACTATGATGAACTTGTCAGATCAGGGGGCAGGATCTTCATACTTAAGATGAAAGAGAGCAGGGAGCCGGATGAAAAGGACTTTGAGGCCAATAAAGATGCCATACGCAGCAAGATATTGTCGGAAAAGCAGAATGAGGCAATGGCGAAGTGGATCAACGGCTTGAGGGAAGATGCCAGGATTGAGGTCAATACGAATGCCCTTTAGATCTCTGCTCTTATCCTCTTATTCGATCCTCAAGGGGAGTGGCTGATGCGCCTCTCACGGATGTTTATGCCTACCTTGAGGGAAGCCCCTTCGGATGCCGAGGTCGTAAGCCATAGGTTGATGGTAAGGGCCGGCATGATAAGGAAGGTCGCAGCCGGTATATACAATATCCTGCCGCTCGGCCTGAAGGCGCATAGCAGGGTGGAGAATATCGTCCGTGAGGAGATGAACAGGGCATGCGCGCAGGAGGTCTTCCTGCCAATGGTGATACCCTCCGAACTCTGGAGGGAGAGCGGGCGCTGGGATCTGTACGGGAAGGAGCTCTTGAGGGTGAAAGACCGCCATAACAGAGACTTCTGCCTGGGACCAACCCATGAAGAGGTAATTACCGATCTTGTCAGGGGAGAGGTCCGTTCTTACAGGGACCTCCCACTGAACCTCTACCAGATACAGACCAAGTTCAGGGACGAGATAAGACCGAGGTTCGGCCTTATGAGGGGCCGTGAGTTCATAATGAAGGATGCCTACTCCTTTCACGCCACTGAGGAGGATGCCGAGAGCGAGTATAGGGGTATGTACGATACCTACTGCCGTATATTCGAACGCTGTGGGCTGGAGTTCAGGCCGGTAGAGGCCGAAACCGGGACGATAGGGGGCAGCTTCTCACATGAGTTTATGGTACTTGCCGATACAGGTGAGGATGCGATAGCCACTTGCGATGTGTGCGGCTACGCTGCCAATGTGGAGAGGGCGGAGGCTGGGATAAGTGTACCGGCAGGGCCGGCGCTTAACAGGGACAAAAAAGACCTGGAGATGGTACATACACCCGGACTGAAGACAGTGGATGAGGTGAGCGGTCACCTGAAGATTTTTCCGGATAGGCTGATAAAGACGCTTATATATTCCACGGATAGGGAGAATGTGGTTGCTCTGGTGAGAGGTGATCATGAGCTTAATGAGGCCAAACTGAAGAGGATGCTGGAAGCGGAGTGGGTTGGACTGGCGGATGAAGAGACTGTGCGGAAGGTCACCGGTGGACCTTCCGGGTTCTCTGGTCCTGTTGGACTAAAGGCCAGGATAGTGGCGGACTACGCCGTTGAGTCTGTGTCTAACGGGGTGACTGGCGCAAACGAAGCCGATATGCACTTTATCAATGTGAACCCCGGAAGGGACTTCCATGTAGATGCCGTCGGAGACCTGAAGATGGTGGTGGAAGGTGACAGGTGCGCCAGGTGTGAGGGAACGCTTGCTGTTGCCAGAGGTATAGAGGTGGGCCATATATTTAAACTAGGCACCAAGTACAGCGAGGCAATGGGGGCCACATTCCTCGATGAAAGGGGAAAGAAGCAACCCCTCATAATGGGGTGTTACGGCATAGGTATAGGGCGCGTTGTTGCCGCGACCATTGAGCAGTCCCATGACGAAAGGGGGATCGTATGGCCTCATCCTCTCTCACCGTTCCATGTTTACATCGTACCGGTGAATGTAAAGGATGATAGACTCTTTGATGTCGCGGAGGATATCTATGATGGTCTCAATGCCGCCGGATTGGACGTATTGCTGGACGATCGTGAAGAGAGGGCTGGTGTTAAGTTCAATGACGCGGACCTGATCGGCATACCGGTGAGGATTACCGTGAGCAACAAGACGCTGGATAAAGGCGGAGTGGAGATCAAGAAGAGGAGAGAGGGAGAAGCCTCTATGATAGGTATAGATGAAGTCACCGACAAAGTTAAAGAATACATAGATATGGCGTGAACATGCATCACGAGCGCCTGTCGACCTGTCCGCCGACAGGCAGGTCAACAGTTTGAGTGTCGTTTCCCGGTTTAAATTCTATTTCTTGGAGGTACGGAGGTTGCTGGAACATATAGGGGAGTGGAAGAGGAGTGTGTACTGTGGCGGTGTGACACCTGATATGTTGGAAAGAGAGCTTACCCTTATGGGATGGGTCCAGAGGAGGAGGGACCACGGTGGATTGATCTTTATAGATCTGAGGGACAGGGAAGGGGTGGTTCAGATTGTATTCAACCCGGAGATCGATGCCGATGCACATAGAAAGGCACATATCTTAAGGAGTGAGTATGTTGTCGCGGTAAAGGGTACGGTAAATAAAAGACCTGCTGGGACTGAGAACCCTAAGCTGAAGACCGGAGATATAGAGGTTACGGCAAATGAATTGAAGATCCTCAACAATGCAGAGGTCACGCCGTTTCTCATAGAAGACGAGAGTGACGTGCATGAGAATATAAGGCTCAGATACAGATACCTGGATCTCAGAAGACCTAATCTTCAGAGGAACATAATATTAAGGCACAAGGTATGCGTATCTACGAGGGACTATCTCACAAAGGGCGGGTTTATTGAGATCGAGACACCAATGCTTACCAAGAGTACTCCGGAGGGGGCCAGGGACTACCTGGTGCCGAGTCGCGTCAATCCCGGCAGGTTCTATGCCCTTCCTCAGTCACCCCAGCTCTTCAAGCAGACACTTATGGTGGCGGGTTTCGACAGGTACTTCCAGATTGCGAGGTGCTTTCGTGACGAAGACCTGCGCGCGGACAGGCAGCCGGAGTTTACACAGATAGATCTGGAGATGGCCTTTGTTGAAATGGATGGGGTTATGTCGGTTACGGAGGACCTGGTCGCCCATATCTTTAAGGAAACCATGGGTGTTGAGCTCGACCGGCCATTTAAAAGGCTCACCTACGATGAGGCGGTAGGAAGGTTTGGCGTGGACAATCCGGATACAAGGTTCGGGATGGAGCTCAAGGACCTGACCCCCCTTATGACCGATACGAAGTTCAAGGTATTTGCAGATGCAGTAGAGGGTGGAGGTGTTATAAAGGGTCTCAATGCAAAGGGCTGCGGTGAATTTACCAGGAAGGATCTGGATGACCTCACCGGGGTGGCCCGGAGCTTGGGGGCCAAGGGGCTGGCCTGGGTAAAGTTGTCATCCGAAGGGTGGCAGTCGCCTATCGCAAAGTTCCTGAGCGATTCGGAAAAGGAGAAGATCGCCGGTCTTCTTGAAGCGAAGCCTGGTGATCTCTTGCTCTTCGTGGCGGATGATCAATCCATATCCAACCCCGTCCTGGGCAGGATAAGACTGGCGCTGGCCGAGAGGTTGGCGCTTATACCGGATGGCGCCTATGATATCTCGTGGATAACGGATTTTCCCCTCCTCGAATTTGACGAGGAAGAAGGGCGCTGTGTCGCCCTCCACCATCCTTTTACATCTCCTGACGACGGTTCGGTCGGGAAGCTGGCCGATTCACCTTTGGAGGCCAGATCGAAGGCATACGATCTTGTCTTGAACGGCAGTGAGATAGGGGGGGGGAGTATAAGAATACACAGGCGGGACGTGCAAATGGAGATGTTCAGGATCCTGGGAATAGGAACCGAAGAGGCCAGATCGAAGTTCGGTTTTTTACTGGATGCCTTGGAGTATGGTACGCCGCCCCACGGCGGCATAGCACTCGGGCTGGACAGGTTGGTGGCCATAATGTCGGGTTCACAGTCCATACGGGATGTGATAGCCTTTCCGAAGACACAGAAGGCCACGTGCCTTATGACGGAGGCGCCGTCATCCGTCAGGAAGGAGCAGTTGCAGGAGCTGTCACTGCGGACCATGTTGAATAAAAATGCACCATAGGAGGTACGGTATGGGTGTGAAAAAGGTTGGCGAAAAGTACCGCTGTAATATCTGCGGAAATGAGGTGGAGGTGACGAAGGCGGGCGGTGGAACACTCGTTTGTTGTGGGGAAGATATGGAGCTCACGGGGGAGTAGGGCTGAAAAAGGCTGCCAATAAAATCCATCCGTTGTCGGTTACTGAGGCGTACAGGTTGGGTGTGCCTATCGCGGTCCTTGCTTCTTGATGCCTTGTATGCGGTTTTTGCGGGCGGCTAGTGCCGTGCGTAGCTTAGCATAAGGAGTCCAACCGAACAGAAGATTATATCCGTGAACCATGCGGCGAAGACCGGCGGGAATATGCCGCTGTGTCCCAGAGAGGTATTTACGGCAAATACAAGCCAATAGCTGAACCCTATCAATATGGTGGCCACTACTCCCAGGGCCAGCCCGCCACGCCTCTCCCCCTTGAGGGAAAATGGAATTCCTATCAGAACCATGATCAGGTTGACCATGGGGAAGGAGAGTTTGTTGTGAAGATCTACGGTATACCTCCCTGCGTCGAAGCCGGATTCTCTCAGCCTCTTGACGTATCTGTATAACTCCATGAAGCTCATCTCTTCAGGGTGGGTCTCTGAGCTGCCTATGTTTTCCAGATCCTCCGAAATCTCTCTCAGGGGCAATCGGCTGATCGTGTTTGTCTCCGCCGTTCCATCCTGTCCGAATGTCGACACCGTTCCGGAGGTGATCTCCCAGCCGATATCTGTCTTTTCCACTCTGTCGCTGTAGATCTTTTTGACAGGGGTGAAGGATCTGTCGACTTCGTATATGGAGAGCCCTTGAATAATGTTCTTCTTCCTGTCAAGGAGCCTGATATTGTAGATGCCTCCGGGGTACCTGTACCAGAGGCCTTCTCTGTTAAAGGTATTAGCCTTTCCGGTTTCCAGCCATGTGCTCTTTATCTCGTTCATCTCCCTGTTCGTGAGAGGCGCTATGGCTTCGTTAACGAAGATGTTGATCAGGCTGAATATGAGTCCGCACCATACGATGGGTAGTATGCACCTGAAGACACTTATTCCGCTTGCCTTTATGGCCGTTATTTCACTGTGCTTCGACAGTATTCCGATCGTAATGATTGTAGCCATTAATACGGCTATGGGAGATATCTGGTAAAGTATGGCCGGTAATTTGTAAATGAAGAATCTTGCGGATATCGAAAGCGGCACCCCCTTTTCGATGAAGTCGTCAACCAGTTCAAAGATATCCACTATGAGGTAGATGGATATAAAGGAGATGACCGTTATGGCGAGTATCTTCAGGAACTCACGCAGTATATATGCATTCAATACCTTCATGTCGCCTTGCTGCCGGATCCCCCGGAGTTGCGGGAGAGCCTGGAGAGCCATCCTCTGATACCGAAAGACCCGCTCTTCTCTTCCTTTAGGAATATGTAGATACCGGCCAGTCCCATTACTATATCCGACCCCCAGACCGCCACAATGGGGTTGATCCTCCCGCCCTCGCCGAGGGACTCCATTACGGTTGAAAGCAGGTAGTATATGAGGGAAACAAGTATGGCGATCCCGAAGCTGGTGTGTCTTGTCGCGCGGACCCTGTGGATTCCGAGTGGTATGCCGATGATTGCCAAGACA